>JBFINI010000213.1:0-5877 GCA_041611275.1 Burkholderiaceae bacterium | reverse complement strand
TGCTGGCCACCGCGCTTGCTACCAAGGCGATTACCTATGGCCACGAGTTCGGCCCTTCGCGAGCGATGGCCTGGCTGACGCCGGGCGCCATCTCCGGACTGGCGGTCGGTCTGCTGGCGGTCATTGCTGCCGCCGCCGCGCCGCCGCGGACGGCCTGCCTGGTCGCCGTGACCGCGCTGCTCGTGTTGATCGTCACCGTCAACGCCGTGCCGCCCAATCCGTACCACACCCACTGGTTGTCCGCCTGGCACCCTGGGCGCATGCGCGACGTCGCCGCGGCCTCTGACTGGCTGGCCCAGGCCTGGCCGTACGTGATGCTGGCGACTGCACTGTGGTGGTTGCTGCGCATCCACCGCCAACTGCGCTCGGTGCGGGGTCAATAAGGCAGGTTGACGCGACCGCTTCGTAGAATGCGGTTTTCCAGAGGTCGCGGGATGAGCTACTACCAGCGCCATGTATTCTTCTGCCTGAATCAGCGCGATGACGGCCGCGCCTGCTGCGCGGCACACGACGCCGAGCGCATGCAAGCGCATGCGAAAGCGCGCGTGAAAAAGCTCGGCCTGAGCGGCGAAGGCAAGATCCGTGTCAACAAAGCCGGCTGTCTCGACCGATGCGACGAAGGCCCGTGCGTGGTCGTTTACCCGGACGCGGTCTGGTACACGTACGTGGATGAGCACGATATCGACGAAATCATCGACCGCCACCTGATTGCCGGCGAGCCGGTTGAACGGCTGCAGATGCGGAGCCCACGTCGCTGACACCGCGGCGACGCACCGCCTCGACCCCTGACGCGTGACTGCAAGAAGCCACTCGCGCAGCGAACGCCGCCAAATCGACGGGCCGGTCGGCAAGATCGAAGTAGCGCTCGAACTGCCCGGCAGCCCGCCCGTCGGCCTGGCGATCATCGGTCATCCCCATCCACTTTACGGCGGCACGCTGGACAACAAGGTGGCCGCCACGCTGGCCCGTACCTTCAGCGGCCTCGGCTGGCTGGCGATTCGACCGAACTTCCGCGGCGTTGGCGGCAGCGACGGCGAACACGACCACGGCAACGGTGAGACCGATGACTTCGTGTTCATCATTGAACGCGCGCAAGGTTGGCTGGGCATCGAGGGCACCGCGACGCTGCCACTAGCGCTGGCCGGCTTCTCGTTCGGCAGCTTTGTGGCCGCGTGCGCGGCCGCCCGTCTGGCCTCGCCGCCGGAGCACCTGATCCTGGTGGGTGCTGCCGCTGGCAAATGGCCGCTACCGACGGTGCCGGCCGAGACCCTGGTCATTCATGGCGAATTTGACGAGACGATTCCGCTGGCGCACGTGTTCGAGTGGGCCCGGCCGCAGGATCTGCCGGTGATCGTGATCCCCGGCGCCGATCACTTCTTTCATCGCCGGCTGTCGATGCTGAAGCGGTTGGTCCACGATCACGTCGCGGCCCGTCGGGCTCGTCGCGAGCCGCTCGCCGCGGCGTAAATCAGCACGTGGATGGGCCCCGGTCGCGGATCCATTCGCGGCAGCAGCCGCAGAAGCCCTTCGCACCTCGTCGAGTTGTCTTCGTCTGTTCGCCCTAGCGGCGCCAGCGCCCGTTTCTGCCAGTATTAGCGGGTGGACGGGAGCCCACCTTGATGGCTGATCTGCGCATCTTCGGCAAGACGCCCAAAGGCGCCGCGGAGATCTCCGCGCGCAGCGGCGGCCTGTCGCTGGCGCAGCGGCGATTGCTGATCCTGGTCGACGGCCTGCGCGACGTTGGCCAACTCACGGCTTTCGTACCGAGCGACCTCGATGAGTCATTGGGCTCGCTCGAAGCGGCCGGCTACATCGCGCTGGTTGGCCACGGCACGCACGGTGCAGCCAACGGATCGAGCTTGCCCGCGCTATCGATCCCCGAATCGGAGATGACGTCGGTCCTTGAGGCAAAGCAGCGCGCCGTGCGGGCGCTGAACGAGCTGCTCGGGCCGGCCGCGGACCGGCTGGCGATCGCCATAGAAGCGGCCACCAGCGGCGATGAGTTGCGGCCGCTGGTGCGCGAGGCCGAGCGGCGGGTCGCCGGCGTTCATGGCACCGCGGCTGCCCAGACGTTCATCCTCGGCATCCGTCGACGCTGACCCGGCCCCGGTAGCGCCGCTACCATAGGTGCCTGGCCGCGTCGCAAACAGCGGCACGGCAACGCAATCAACGAGGATCCCAATGGACTGGCCGCAGTCGACCTGTTACCTGAACGGCGAATGGCTGCCACTGCGTGAGGCGAAGATCTCGGTGCTCGACCGCGGCTTCATCTTCGGCGACGGCATTTACGAAGTGGTGCCGGTGTACTACCGCAAACCGTTCCGCTTTGAGCACCATCTGGCCCGTTTCGAGCGCAGCACGCGCGAGATCGGGCTCGCCAATCCGCTCGATCGCACCGGCTGGCGGGCGCTGGTCGAGCGGCTGGTCGGAACCTGTGCCGACGAGCACCAGTTCATCTATTGGCAGGTCACCCGGGGCGTAGCCAAACGAGATTTCTCGTTTCCCGCGAACACGGCGCCGACGGTCTTCGCGATGACCTCGCCGTTTACGCGGCCCTCCGAAGCGCAGCGGAGCGGCGGACTGCGCGCCGTCACGCGCCCTGACGAGCGCTGGCTCAGGTGCGACGTCAAATCGGTATCGCTGCTCGGCGCAGTGCTGGCCCGGCAGTTCGCCACCGAGAATGACGCCGACGAGGTCGTGCAGTTCCGCGACGGCGAGCTTACCGAGGGTTCATCGAGCAACATGTGGGTCGTGCGCAATGGCACCGTCATCGCGCCGCCGCGCAGCAGGCTGATCCTCGAAGGAATCCGTTACGGCTTCGTCGAGGAACTTTGCGCTGGCGCCGGCGTGCCATTCGCGGTACGCAAGATGCAGCAGGAGGAAGTCGCCGGTGCCGACGAGCTGATGCTGACGTCGGCCACCCGCGAACTGTTGCCGATCGTCTCGCTCGACGGGCGGCCGATCGGCAGCGGCCGGCCAGGCCCCGTCTACGCCAAGCTGCGCGCCGGTTACGACGCTGCCATCGAGACGCTGCGCAAGGAATGAGCGGTACCGCCAGCGAATCGTTGCTCGTCTTTCCGACCGAGTTCCCGATCAAGGTCATGGGTCGGCGCGTCGACGAGTTCGCGCAGACGATGGTCGCCGTCATCTGCGCGCATGCGCCTGACTTCGATCCGGCCACCGTCGAGATCCGCACCTCGCGCGAAGGCAACTACTTATCGCTCACAGCGACGATCAATGCGACATCGCGCCAGCAGCTCGATGAGCTGTATCGGGCACTGTCGAGCCACCCGCTGGTCAAAGTCGTTCTGTAATCCGGGGAGACAGGATTGGCGTCACCGGTGGTACGCGCGCTTGGCCGCGCCGATTACGTACCGACGTGGCTGGCGATGCGTGCCTTCACCGCGCAGCGGGGTGAGGTGACCCCGGATCAGCTGTGGATCGTCGAGCATCCACCGGTGTTCACGCTGGGTCAGGCCGGCCGTCGCGAACACCTGCTCGACCCCGGCGACATCCCCGTCGTCGCCACCGATCGGGGCGGCCAGGTCACCTATCACGGCCCCGGCCAGGTGGTGATCTACACGCTGATCGACCTGCACCGGCTGGGTATCTTCGTCAAGGAACTCGTCTACCGGATCGAGCAAGCGGTCATCCAGACGCTGGCCGAATACGGCGTCCGTGCGCAACGGGCACGCGGCGCGCCGGGCGTTTATGTGCCGATAGCGCACTCGGCCGCTGGCGGCGAGCTGGCCGGGTTGGCCAAGATCGCTGCGCTCGGCATCAAGGTCAGCCGTGGCCGCAGCTATCACGGCGTGGCGCTGAATGTGGCGATGGACCTGTCGCCGTTTGCGCGAATCAACCCCTGTGGCTATGCGGGGCTGTCCACCGTCGACCTCGCTACACTTGGCATCGACATTTCCTGGCAGACCGCCGCCGATGACCTGCGTGAACGGCTGGTCCGGCACTTTCTTCAATGAGCAATGAATCGACCTCCGTCCCGCCGCTGAAGGACCCGTTCGCCAAGAAGAAAGGCGAAGCGAAGACGGCGCCTGTGTTCAAGAAGTTTCCGCTCAGGCTTGAGGGCGAGGCACCGCCGGCGCGCAAGCCGGAGTGGATCCGTGTCAAGGCCGGCTCGCCGAGCACGCGCTTCTTCGAGATCAAGAGCATCCTGCGCCAGCACCGGCTGCACACGGTGTGCGAGGAAGCGTCGTGCCCGAACATCGGCGAATGCTTCGGCAAGGGCACGGCGACCTTCATGATCATGGGCGACAAGTGCACGCGCCGCTGCCCATTTTGCGACGTCGGCCACGGCCGGCCCGATCCGCTTGATGCCGACGAGCCCGTCAACCTGGCGAAGACCATCGCCGCGCTGAAGCTCGCCTATGTGGTGATCACCTCGGTCGACCGCGACGACCTGAAGGATGGCGGCGCGCGGCACTTCGTCGACTGCATTCGCGCCACGCGCGAACGGTCGCCGGCCACGCGTATCGAAGTGCTGGTGCCTGACTTCCGCGGCCGTCTCGAGCGCGCGCTGGAAATCCTCGAAAAAGCGCCACCTGATGTGATGAACCACAACCTCGAGACGGTGCCGCGCCTTTACCGCGAATCGCGGCCCGGTTCGGACTATGCGCATTCGCTGTCGCTGCTTTCGGAGTTCAAGCGCCGCGTGCCCGGGGTGCCGACCAAGAGCGGGCTGATGGTCGGACTCGGCGAGACCGATGACGAAATCGTGCAGGTGATGCGCGATCTGCGCGTGCATGAGGTCGACATGCTGACCATCGGCCAGTACCTTGCGCCAAGCAACCATCACCTGCCGGTGCGTCGCTACGTGCTGCCGTCGACCTTCGAGATGTTCGGGCGCGAAGCCAAGGCAATGGGCTTCACGCACGCCGCCGTCGGGCCACTGGTGCGCAGTTCTTATCACGCCGACCAGCAGGCGCAGGCAGCCGGGTTCGCGTAGTCGGTCGGCGGCCACACACCGGACCAATCGCAGTTGTTCGTTAATCTAGGCGCGCTGGCGCTTGCCGGCCCAACCGTCCACCGCATGGTCGCAAGCCGGGCTGACCTGGACTTGTGTCTGCGGCGCATGCGGGTCGGCGAACTGCCCGTTTAGGGCGTTAAGCCACTTGTGCAACAAAGCAAGGAGAGCAGGATGCTGAAACAACAAGCCATTGACACGGATTTCGTGCCATCGCGCCGACAGTTGTTGCTGGCGGGGGCGACGTTGCTGGCGCCGCTGACGGCCCGGGCGCTGTCCCTCGGCGACCTGTCGCAGGCCGACGCTTCCGCCGGCGTGAAGACCGCGCTGGAACGCGGCGCGAGCATTGCCGTCGACCTGCTCGGCCGCAACGACGGCTTCTGGGGTAACGACAAGGTTCGCATCCCCTTGCCCGACTGGCTGAGACACGCGGAAACCGCATTGAAATTCGCCGGTCGCGGTGCCGAGGTCGACGCGCTGAAGGTCGGCATCAACCGCGCTGCCGAACAGGCGGTGCCGGAAGCGAAAGCGCTGCTCGTCGACGCGGTCCGCAAGATGAGTGTCGCTGACGCGAAGGCGATCTTGACCGGCGGCGACGACTCGGTCACGCGATTCTTTGCCGACAAGACCCGCGCGCCGTTATCCGAGCGCTTCCTGCCGATCGTTCGCCAGACGACCGAAAAGATCGGTCTGGCACAGCAGTACAACGCGCTGGCTGGCCGCGCTTCGTCGCTCGGCCTGGTGAGCGGCGAGTCGGCGCGCATCGAGCACCATGTCACCGAAAAAGCGCTCGACGGGCTTTACTACATGATCGGCGAAGAAGAGCGCAAGATCCGCAACGACCCGATCGGCACCGGCAGTGACGTCCTGAAGAAAGTCTTCGGCGCGCTGCGCTGAGC
>JBFINI010000212.1:0-5882 GCA_041611275.1 Burkholderiaceae bacterium | reverse complement strand
GATTCCGCACGCCGACGTGATCACCTCGACCACCCACAAGACGCTGCGCGGTCCGCGCGGCGGGCTGATCCTGATGAAGCCGGCGCTGGAAAAAGCGATCAACAGTGCGGTGTTCCCCGGCCTGCAGGGCGGCCCGCTGATGCACGTCATCGCCGCCAAGGCGGTCGCCTTCAAGGAGGCGCTGGCCCCCGAGTTCAAGGCCTACCAGCAGCAGGTGCTGGCCAATGCGCGAGTGATGGCCGAGACGCTGGCCAAGCGTGGCCTGCGGATCGTGTCGGGCCGTACGCAGAGCCATCTGCTGCTGGTCGACCTGCGCCCCAAAGGCATCACCGGCAAGTCGGCCGAATCCGCACTCGGCAAGGCGCACATCACGGTCAACAAGAATGCGATTCCCAACGATCCGGAACGGCCGATGGTCACCAGCGGCATCCGCATCGGCACGCCGGCGATGACCACGCGCGGTTTCCGCGAACTCGAGGCCGAGACCACTGCCAACCTGATCGCCGATGCGCTGGAAGCGCCCGACGACAGCAACGTCATCGACCGCGTCCGTAGCGAAGTCGCCAAGCTGACCGCGAAGTTTCCCGTTTACGCCTGATGTGAACTCGGGCGCCGGGGTCTCAGCTTTTGCACGGATCGAGTTGCGATCCGTGCTCCTGCTTTCGCGCTGCCCGCCCAGACGCCTGAAGGGCGGCGCGCCGACCTGGCCGCGGCGCGTGCACGTGCGTCGCGCAGTGACGCGTACACGCGCTGCGAACCCATGAAGTGCCCCTTCTGCCACCACGCCGACACGCAGGTGATCGACTCGCGCGCCTCCGACGAGGGCGCGGTGATCCGCCGCCGCCGCCGCTGCCTCGACTGCGACAAGCGCTTCACCACCTACGAGCGGGTCGAACTGGCGATGCCCACACTGATCAAGCGTGGCGGCATGCGTGCCGAGTACGACCGCGACAAGCTGCGCGCCTCGATGCTGCTGGCGCTGCGCAAGCGGCCGGTGCCGCGCGAGGCCGTCGACGAAGCGATCGGCCGCATTGAGGAGAAGCTGCTCAGTTCGGCGCAGCGCGAAGTGAAAAGCGAAAAGCTCGGCGAACTGGTGATGCGCGAACTGAAGCGGCTCGACAAGGTTGCCTACATCCGTTTCGCGTCCGTGTACCGCAGCTTCGAAGATGTCGACGAATTCGCGGAGGTCGTCCGCGAGGTGCGGCCGGCCAGGCGGCGGCGCACGTAGCGCCGCGCTGATCGCGCTGGCGGCGATTTCCCCCGCCCTTGCAACGGCTGATTGCGGTGCGTTCGACGTGGCCCTTGAAGCGGCCGCAGCCGGCCCGCAAATATTGTCTGCGAAGGGACCCGGGCGTGGAAGTCCGGTCCGGGTGGACCGGCACCGAGGTCGTTCGAAAAGGAGGATTTATGAGGAACCGGCTGACACCGTTCGTTCGTCGCGACTGGATGACGCCGACGTTCGACGAGTTCTTTCGCGACTTCTGGAATCGTCCCACCGAGTGGCCGCAGCTTGAAGGTGAATTGCTGACGAGCGAACGCGCTCGCATGGACGTGGTCGACAAAGGCACGGCTTTTGAGGTGATGGTCGACCTTCCGGGCGTCAAGAAGGAGGACATCGTGATCTCGGTCGAAGGCTCGAAAGTGACGATCCGGGCCGAGATGAAAGCCGAGAAAGAAGAAAGAGAAGGCGAGCGGGTGATCTACACCGAGCGCTCGGCGACGAGTTATGCGCGCAACTTCGAACTGCCGGCAGCGGTGACGGAAGACGGCGCCGATGCCAAGTTCGACAACGGCGTGCTCACCCTGACGCTGCCCAAGCGTGAGCCGGTGGTTGCGCGTCGCCTGACGGTGCACTGAGCACGTGTCCCGCCGGCCGTCGGCGCGCACGCGCTGACAAGCCATGGACCGAAGGCCGCCGATTCCGGCGGCCTTTTGCTTTCTTCGGTTTCTGGTCAAGCGGCGCCGCGTAGAATCCGCCGCCGTGTACTCGGCGCAGGATCACGATCTCATGCGGCGCGCGCTCGATCTAGCGGCGCGCTCGCTTTATCACGCCACGCCGAATCCGCGCGTCGGCTGTGTCATCGCCCGTGACGGCCGGATCCTGGGCGAAGGCGTCACCCAGCCGCCAGGTTTCAATCACGCTGAGATCGAGGCGCTGCTTGACGCGCGTCGCAACGGCAACGATCTGCACGGCGCCATCGCTTATGTTTCGCTCGAGCCGTGTTCGCATTTCGGCCGCACGCCGCCGTGCGTGACCGCGCTGATCGAAGCGCGTCTGGCACGGGTGGTGGCCGCGATCGAGGATCCCAATCCGCTGGTCGCCGGGCGCGGGCTCGAGGCGCTGCGCGCCGGCGGCATCGATGTGCGCTGCGGGCTGTTGGCGGCGGAAGCGACCGAAATGAACATCGGTTTCTTTTCGCGGATGAACCGCGGCCGGCCGTGGGTGCGGATGAAAATCGCGGCCAGTCTCGACGGCCGCACGTCGCTGGCCAGCGGCGCCTCGCAGTGGATAACCTCGGAGGCGGCGCGCATCGACGGCCATGCCTGGCGCGCGCGCGCCTGCGCCGTGCTGACCGGAATCGGCACCGTGGCGGCCGACAACCCGCAGATGAACGTGCGCTTTGTCGATACGCCGCGGCAGCCGCTGAAGGTGCTGGTCGACAGCCGGCTGGACGTCGATCCGGCAGCCAAGATCTTCGACGGCAGCACGGTGCTGGTCGCCTGCGCGATCGACGATGCAGCCCGCGCGGCGCGGCTGCGCGAAAAGGGCGCCGACGTGATCGTGCTGCCCGATGCTGATGGCAAAGTCGACCTGCCGGTATTCATGAAGGAGCTGGGCCGCCGCGGCATCAACGAAGTCCATGTCGAGGCCGGCTTCAAGCTGAACGGTTCGCTGGTGCGCGAGCAGTGTGTCGACGAGCTGCTCGTCTACATGGCGCCGCTGCTGATCGGCGAGGCGCCCGGCATGGTCCACCTGCCGACGCTGTCGGATCTGGCGCAGGCGCAGCGGCTGCAGTTTCGCGAGGTCACGCAGGTTGGCGAGGACGTGCGCATCCTTGCCCGTTGGGGAGTGGGCTGATGTTCACTGGAATCGTCGAGGCCACCGGACGCATTGTCGCCGTTGAGCCATTGGGCTTCGGCCGTCGCCTGCAGATCGAGGCGCCTTTACTCGGGCTTGACGAGGTCGCCGTCGGCGATTCGATCGCGGTGAACGGCGCCTGCATGACCGTCACCGCGCGCACGGCGAGCAGTTTCTCGATCGACGTGTCGGCGGAATCGCTGTCGAAGACCGCCGGCCTTGATGCGCAGGGCGAGGTGAACCTGGAAAAATCGATGCGCTTCGGCGATCGCCTCGATGGCCACCTGGTCAGCGGGCATGTCGACGGCACGGGCATCGTGCACACCATGCGGCAGGAAGGCGAGAGCTGGCTGCTGGTGATCGACGTGCCGCCGTCGCTGGCCCGTTATTTCGCCTACAAGGGCTCGGTCGCCGTCGACGGCGTGTCACTGACCGTCAATCGGATCGAGGACATCACCGCGGCCGACGCGGCCTGCTGCCGCATCTGGATCAACCTGATTCCGCACACGATCGAAGTGACCACGCTGCGGCACCTGGCACCGGGCGACCGCGTCAACCTCGAAGTCGACATGATCGCGCGCTACCTGGAGCGCATGCTGCCGCCGGAGCTGCGCGGCTGATCGGTGATCGCCGGCGCGACAATTGCACTGGTCGCCTGTGCCGCCGTCGTGCTGCTGTGGGCGGCCTGGCCGCAGCGGCAGCGACTCGCGTGGGCGCTGACCGCGATTTCCGGATTGGCGTTGTACCTGGGGCTGCGCGCGCTGCCGTCGCTGGTGCCGGGACCGCAGAACCTCGGCACCTACTGGAACTGGAGCGGCCATTTTCTTGCGCTGGGCGGGATGCTCCTGCTGGCGGCGCTTCTCGTTCGCCGGGCGCAGCTCGACTGGCGCGCGTTTGGCTTTGCCGGGCCCGTGGCGCCGGGCGTCGCCGTGGCAGTGGCGGCGGCCGCACTGCTGCTGAATTTCGCGATCAATGCCGTGACCGGCAGCCGCCTGCATGACATCCCGGCAGAAACGTGGCTGTTCCTGGCGACGATGCCGGGCCTGGTCGAGGAAGTCGCTTTCCGCGGCGTGTTGCTGGCCGCGGCCGAACGCGCCGCGCCCGCGTCTCGCGTCATTGCCGGCGTGCGCCTGACGGCGGGCGCGCTGGTGCTGACGCTGGCTTTCGTCGCCTTGCACGGCCCTGCTTTCGGCACCCTGGTCTCCGTACTGCCGGCCGCACTGTTGTACCTTTGGCTGCGACTGAAGACCGGCAGCGTCATCGTGCCGGTCGTCGCGCACAACCTGTGGAATCTGTCGGTGATCGCCGCGCACCTCTGACCTGGAGCCCCATGGCCGCCCTTTTCGAACCGCTGTCGCTGCGCAATCTGCAGCTCGTCAATCGCATCGTCGTCTCGCCGATGTGCCAGTACTCGGCAGTCGAAGGCTGCGCGACGGCCTGGCACTATCCGCACTTGCTGTCGCTGGCGGGATCCGGTGCGGCGCTGCTTTGCGTGGAGGCCAGCGCCGTGACGCGCGAAGGCCGCATCACTCCTGGATGCCTCGGGCTGTGGGACGACGCCTGCGAGGCCGCGCTGTTGCCGATCTTGCGCCTGATCCGCAGCACCTCGTCGATCAAAGTGGCCATGCAGCTGTCGCACGCCGGACGCAAGGCGTCGAGCCGGGTGCCGTGGGAAGGTGGCAAGCTGCTGCTGCGCGACAGCGGCGGCTGGACGCCCGAAGCACCGTCGGCGCTGCCGCACGGTGCCGATGAGCCCGCACCGCGCGCACTTTCGCGCGACGACCTGGTGCGGCTGCGCGAGGCCTTTGCCGCTGCCGCCGTGCGCGCAGCGCGCCTGGGCTTCGACGCGCTTGAACTGCACATGGCCCATGGCTATCTGCTGCACGAGTTCCTGTCGCCGATCGCCAATCAACGCCGCGATGATTACGGCGGCGATCTGAGCGGGCGCATGCGCTTTCCGCTCGAGGTCTTCGACGCGGTACGGGCGGTGTTCCCGGCCGATCGTCCGGTCGGCGCGAGAGTGTCCGCCACCGACTGGCTCGACGGTGAAACCTGCTGGACGCTCGAGCAGACCATCGAGCTGGCACGGCAACTGCAATCGCGCGGCTGCGACTGGATCGACGTATCGAGTGGCGGCGTGTCACCGCAGCAGAAGATCCCGCTCGCGCCGGGCTATCAGGTGCCGCTGGCGCAGGCGGTGCGCTCAGCCACGGGAATGACGACGATCGCGGTCGGCCTGATCACCGAGCCGCTGCAGGCCGAGCAGATCGTCGCTTCCGGCCAGGCCGACCTGGTGGCGCTGGCCCGTGCCATGCTGTTCAATCCGCGCTGGCCCTGGCACGCGGCGGCGGCGCTCGGCGGCACCGTGCAAGGCCCACCGCAGTACTGGCGGGCACTGCCGAAGACGGCCGGACGCATCTTCGGCGATATCTCTTTCGGCCAACGCTGAACGGATCGCCGATGGTCGGCTGGCCACGGTAGGCGGGTGCGGCGATGTGCGCCCCCTCGAGCCGTAAAATCATCGCCCTTGTCCCAGTCCCGTGAGGCCAGCCATGCTCTCAGCCGTACCGTCCCCCGGCACGCCGCCGCCGATGGCCTCGGTCGAGGAGATCATCGATGAGTTCCGCAAGGGCAACATCGTGGTCCTGGTCGACGACGAAGACCGCGAGAACGAGGGCGACCTCATCATGGCGGCCGAGTTCGCCACCGCCGACAAGCTGGCGTTCTTCCTGCAGCACACCTCCGGCTACATCTGTGCCCCGGTGACCGAGGAGCGAGCCCACGAACTCGAGCTCGATCTCAT
>JBFINI010000211.1:0-5906 GCA_041611275.1 Burkholderiaceae bacterium | reverse complement strand
GCCGAAGGACGGGCCGAGCGCGGGTATTGCCATGACGACCGCCTTTGTCTCGGCCCTGACCGGAATTGCCGTGCGGCCGGACGTGGCGATGACCGGCGAGATCACGCTGCGCGGTGATGTCCTGGCCATCGGCGGGTTGAAGGAGAAACTGCTGGCCGCTCTTCGCGGCGGCATCAAGACGGTGTTGATTCCCGAGGAAAACGTCAAGGATCTGGCCGAAATTCCTGACAACGTCAAGAACCGTTTGGAGCTAATTCCGGTCAAGTGGATCGACCGGGTGCTGGAAATGGCGCTGCAGCGCCAGCCGCAGGCGGTGGCCGACGACGAGGGCGGACCGGCCAGCGCTGACGACAAGGCGGCAGGAGCGGGCACCAGCCGAGGCGAGGTGATCAAGCATTAGGCAACCGCGCAGAGCGACGGGCGGCCATTGATCTGAGCACCGAGCCGAGTGTCTCGCTTTGTTGCTTGACACTGCCTGATGCGCGCGGTTGAATACATCGCTGGAGAGGACGCAGATCACTGCCACTGGAAAGGGGCGCGTTGCTGAACTTTTCGTACGGCGCGCTGGATGGTCGCGCGCCGGTCGTATCCGGTTGAACGAACAGTGAGGGGAGGCTAGGTGAACAAGATTGAATTGATTGAGCACGTCGCCAAACAGGCGGATATTTCGAAAGCCGCGGCGGGGCGGGCTGTGGAGGCGGTGGTCGGCGGCATCCGCACATCGCTGAAGAAAGGCAACTCGGTGACGCTGGTCGGGTTCGGCACATTCTCGATCGGCAAGCGTGCGGCGCGCTCGGGCCGCAATCCGCGCACCGGCGCGACTATCAAGATCAAGGCAGCGAAGGTTCCGAAGTTCAGGGCGGGCAAGGCGCTGAAGGATGAAGTAAACTAAAGAGGTTCGCGCAGGCTGGCCTGAAGCGGTGTGGTTAGGTCGAATGGTGCGGCACCGTCGATTGCATACGGGTGCTTAGCTCAGTTGGTAGAGCGGCGCCCTTACAAGGCGTAGGTCGGGAGTTCGAGCCTCTCAGCACCCACCAGACTATGCGAGTGACGCCGATATGTTTGCGCTTTGTGCGCAGCGTGACGGCGGCCGATGATTGCGGGGAGTGGTAGTTCAGTCGGTTAGAATACCGGCCTGTCACGCCGGGGGTCGCGGGTTCGAGTCCCGTCCACTCCGCCAACATCTCCAAAGGCGAACGCAAGTTCGCCTTTTGTTTTTTCTGCGCCTGACGGCAGGCGATCTGACCGTGGAAACCGCCGATGTTTGAATCAATCCGCACGCACCGCCGCTGGCTCGTGATCTTTCTCACTGCGCTGGTGTTTCCTTCGTTCATTGCCACGGGCATCTATGGCTACAACCGCTTCATGTCCGATGAGGAGGCTGTGGCCCGCATCGGCGGCGAGCCGATAACGCCACAGCAGTTCGAGGCTGCGCATCGCGAACGATTGCAGCAGATCCGGCAAGCGCTTGGCGAAAACTTCGATCCGGCGATGTTCGACACGCCGGCCGCGCGTGAGGCCAGTCTGAACGTGTTGCTTGCCGAGCGGGCGCTGCGCAAGGAAGCGGCCGCCGAGCATGTGGCCGTCAGCGAAAATCGGCTGCGTCAGGTCATCGCCGCGGCGCCGAATTTCCAGCAGGATGGCAAGTTCTCCTACGAGCGCTATCGAACGCTGCTCGCTGCCCAGGGCCTGAACGAAGCGGTCTTCGAGCAGCGCATCCGCGAGGACTTGGCGCGGCAGACACTGCTGGAAGGTGTGGCGCGCTCAGCATTCGTGCCGTCGCAGATCGCCGATCGATTGACGCGGCTGGTGCAGGAGACACGAACGATTCGGGAGCGCCAGTTTCCTCCTGAGGACTACGTTGCCAAGGCGCGCATCAATGATGAAGCGATCAAAAGCTACTACGACAGTAATCGGGGTCAGTTCGAAATCAAGGAAAACGTCGATGTGCAGGTCCTGACGCTGACGCTGGAGGACATCGCCAAGCAGATCAGTGTTCCGCCGGCCGAACTGCAAAGCTACTACGAGCAGAACAAGGCCAGTTTCTCCGAGCCCGAGGAGCGGCGCGCCAGCCATATATTGCTGACCGTCGGCGAGGGCGGGTCGGCGAAAGACAAGGACAGCGCACGCAAGCTGGCGGAGGAACTGCTGGCGCGGGTGCGCGCCAAGCCGGATGAATTCGCCAAGCTCGCGCGCGAACATTCGAAAGACCCGGGTTCGGCGGCCAGTGGCGGCGACCTTGGCTTCTTCGGCCGCAATATGATGGTCAAGCCGTTCGAAGACGTCGCCTTCAGTCTGAAGCCCGGCCAGATCAGCGACATCGTCGAAACAGAATTCGGTCTGCACATCATTCGTGTGACCGAAGTCAAGGGTGGCGCCGTGGCGCCGTTCGAGCAGGTCAAGGGCGAAATCGAAGCGACCTATCGGCGGCAGCAGGCGCAGAAGAAGTTTGCCGAGGCGGCCGAGCAGTTCACCAATATCGTCTATGAGCAGGCTGATAGCCTGCAACCGGCCGCAGACAAGCTTGGTCTGAAGATCCAGACGGTCCAGAACGTGACTGGCGAAGGTCCGCCGCGCGATGCGCCAGCCGCCGGGTTGCTGACCCCCGCGGTCGTCCAGGCGCTGTTCGCCGACGACGCCCTCGTCAAGAAGCGCAACATCGCAGCGGTCGAAGTTGGTACCAGTGCGCTGGTTTCGGCGCGGGTGGTCGAGCATCGCCCGGCAAGGCTGCGTCCGCTCGACGAAGTCACAAGCCAGATCCGCGATCGGCTGGTCCGGCAAGAGGCTATTCGTTTGGCGCGCCAAGCGGCCGGCGAAGCCGCCGATGCATTACGCAAGACCACCTCAGAGGCTGGCTTCTCCGCCCCGCGCACCGTTTCGAGGTCACAGGCGAGCGGGCTGACCGCTGAAGCCGTAAAGGCAGTCATGCAGGTCCCGGCGGCCAAGCTGCCGGCTTATGTCGTCGGCGACCTTGCCGGAGGTGCACAGGCGGTGTTCTGGGTGCTCGATTCGAAGCAACCGGAAAAGACCGAAGCGCAGGCGGGGGAACAACTACGGCTCAGTATCGAAAGACAATTTGCCGCCGCCGATGATCTCGCCTACGTTGCCGGACTGCAGCGCAAGTACAAAGCCGAGGTCGTCAACGCTCAGCGGGCGCCGGGCGGCAAGAAATAGCGCTGGTGTCTCAGGCTGCCAGCGCGCGCGCAGCGTTCGCGAACGCCGTTTCATCTTCACTGGCCAGGTCGACCTGCAGAGCCTTGCCAGCCCGCACGAAGTTGCGACTGATCGAGCGCTGGTACGCTGGGTCGTAGTGCTCTTCGAGCAGGGTCTGGACCATCTCGGCCCAGCGACGTTCGCCGGCCAGCAATTTCCACGCTTCGACCCGCGCGCGGCCGTGCAGCGCGACCAGGCATTCGAGCTGCTGCAACAGCGCCGGAATATCGGCCTCGAAATGCGCATACTCGTCGCGCAGCAGCCGCACTCGGGCTGCCAACGGCAATTGCAGCCGCACGCAATCGCCGGCGCGCATATGGGCCAGCAAAGCGTCAGGTACGCGCAGCTGGCCGATCTTGCGGCTTTCCGATTCAATGAACACTGGTCGCGCTGGATCGAGGGCGCGCAGGCTCCACCACAGGCGCGTTTCGAAGCTTTTTTGCGAGGGTTGTGGTGCTTCCGGCAGCGCGCCGAGGACCGAGCCGCGATGCCGGGCCAGCGTTTCGAGGTCGACGACCTGGGCATCGTGCCGGGACAGCTGACGCAGCAGCCGACTCTTGCCGCTACCGGTGGCGCCGCAGATCACGCGCAAACGGAGGCGCAGCGGCAGCGCTTCGAGCTCGGCAACGACCTGTCGTCGAAACGCGCGGTAGCCGCCTTCGAGCTGTCGCGCTGGCCAGCCGATCGACGACAGCACGTGGGTGAGGGCACCGCTACGCTGGCCGCCGCGCCAGCAGTACACGAGCGGCCGCCACTGGCGAGGCTTGTCGCACAGCGTGATCTGCAGATGGCGGGCGATGTTTCGCGCAACCAGTGCCGCACCGCTGCGCTTGGCGGCGAAGGCAGACTCGACCTTGTGCAGCATTCCGATTTGCGCGCGCTCGGCGTCGTCGAGCACTGGGCAGTTGATCGCCCCGGGGATGTGATCGAGCGCGAACTCCGCCGGGCTGCGCACGTCGATGATCGAGTCGAAGGCGTTGAGACCGGCGAGTGCCTCGCTGCAGGCAATGGCTGGGCGCAACATTTCAGTCACGCTTCGGCCGAGCATAGGGCAGCGTCGAGACTCTTGGCCCGTCGCGACCCCGGAAAGGCTGACCAAGCTTCATCCTAACGAGCCGCCGGCGGCAGAAGCTTGAGCAGTTGCGGCCACACCGTCTCGAGCATCTTCGGCTGTGCCTGGCCGTTCGGGTGGATCCGATCATCCTGGAAATACTCAAGCCGATCGGCGAACCCGTCGAGCAGAAACGGCACCAGCGCGACTTTCTCCTCGGTGGCCACCTGCGTGAAGGCGGCGGCGAATCGTTGCGCATAGTTGCGTCCGTAGTTCGGGGGAATGCGCATGCCGATGAGCAGCGCCTGGGCGCCGGCATCATGCACGGCGCGCAGCATCGCCGTCAGATTGGCACGCATCGCCTCGATCGAAAGTCCGCGCAGGCCGTCGTTGGCGCCGAGCTGGATGACGACGATGGCCGGTCGATGTTGGCGGAGCAGCGCCGGCAGACGCGTACGGCCGCCACTCGTGGTCTCGCCGCTGATGCTCGCGTTGACGACGCTATACTGCGGCGCCTTTTCGTCCAGGCGGTGGGCCAACAGGCGAACCCAGCCCTTGTCGCGCGGCAGCCCGTATTCAGCCGACAGGCTGTCGCCGAGGATCAGGAGGTTGGACGTCTTCGAGAAGACTGCCGGCGCGACAAGCAGCGCCGAGCAAAGCAGCGCGATGCGCAGCAAGGCGATCGCCGAATTCAGCACAGGAAATGAGCGCAGGACAAGTTGCAATCAACGCGTCAGGCCCGGCGTTGAAAGTGAGCGGCCTGACCAAAATCGTGCAGGACGCCACCGGCAGCCTGACGATTCTGGATGATATCAATCTCAGCATCGCGACCGGCGAGACGGTGGCCATCATCGGTGCGTCGGGTTCGGGCAAATCGACGCTGCTCGGACTGCTCGCCGGCCTCGACGTGCCTACCCGTGGTGAAGTACGGTTGTTCAACGCCGACCTGTTCGCCAACGATGAGGATGGCCGCGCACGCCTGCGTGCGGAAAAGATCGGCTTTGTCTTCCAGTCGTTTCAGCTGCTGCCGCATCTGACCGCACTCGAAAATGTCTTGCTCCCGATGGAACTGTCCGCGCGCACGCCCGACAGCGTCGATGCGGCGCAGGCGGCGCGCGAGATGCTGCAGCGGGTCGGACTCGGCGAGCGGCTTGCGCATTATCCAAAGACGCTTTCCGGTGGCGAACAGCAGCGTGTCGCGCTGGCGCGCGCCTTTGTGCTGCGGCCGCCGCTGCTGCTGGCCGATGAGCCGACCGGCAGCCTTGATGCCCGCACCGGCGAATCGGTGATTGAACTTATGTTCGCGCTGAACCGCGAGCGAGGATCGACGCTGGTGCTGGTGACGCACGATCCGCAGATTGCCGCGCGCTGCGCGCGGCGCGTCGAGCTGCAGGCCGGCCGTATCGTCGGCGGGTAACCGGTCGCACCGTCAGGCCGCAGCGCGCAACTGCGCCAGCCGGCGCGCAGCCAGCGGCGCAACGTCGCCGGCGACCAGACCGACATCAGCGCCAAAGTCGTCAGCGGCGGCACCGTGCAGGAATACTGCAGCCTGCACCGCCTGCCAGGGCTCGTCGCATTGCGCGAGCAGGGCAGCGATCATGCCGGCAAGCACATCGCCGGTACCGGCGCTGGCCAGCGTCGG
>JBFINI010000210.1:0-5925 GCA_041611275.1 Burkholderiaceae bacterium | reverse complement strand
GAGGTAGATCAGCGAGGCCTGGTGCAGGCCCGTCGAGGCTTCGGCGAACTCGTTGGCCAGCGCCGAGGTGATGCTGTTCGCGGCCTCGAACAGCGACAGCGAGTCGAGCTGGTTGAAGTTGCCGATGACGAAGGTCACCGCCATCGTCTCGCCGAGCGCCCGGCCCAGGCCGAGCATGATGCCGCCGATGACCCCCGCCTTGGTGTACGGCAGCACGATCCGCCATACCACTTCCCACGTCGTCGAGCCGAGGCCGTAGGCGGACTCCTTCAGCAGCGCCGGCGTGACTTCGAACACATCGCGCATCACCGCCGCAATGAACGGAATGATCATGATCGCCAAAATGATGCCGGCGGACAGAATGCCGATGCCCACCGGCGGGCCGGAGAACAGCGCCCCCAGAAGCGGCGTGTCGCCGAACGTCCGCTGCAGCGGTTGCTGGACATAAGTCGCCAGAATCGGCGCAAACACCAGCAGGCCCCACATGCCGTAGACGATCGATGGAATCGCGGCCAGCAGTTCGATCGCGGTGCCCAGCGGGCGCTTGAGCCAGCGCGGCGACAGTTCGGTCAGGAACAGTGCGATGCCGAAGCTGACCGGAACGGCAATCAGCAACGCGATCGCCGAGGTCATCAGCGTGCCGTAGATCATGACCAGGCCACCGAAGTTTTCCTGCACCGGGTCCCATTCGGCGGTCCACAGGAAGCTTGCGCCGTAGACCTTGATCGATGGCCAGGCGCCAACGATCAGCGACAGGATGATGCCGGCCAACAGGACAAGGGTGAGGATGGCCGCGCCGCGCGCCAGGCCGGCGAAGATCAGGTCGCCGAGAGGGCTCGCCTTTCGCTGATGCGGCGGTGGTCCCGAATCCATGACCTGGACTTCGTCGGATGCGCTGGCTGAGGCAGGCAGTGTAGCGGCCATCGGATTTCCATCCCCCTCAGACCCGCAGAAGCGCGGGGCCAGCGCTAGCGTCGCCGCGTTCTCGGCCCGCTGACGCCGACTACTTGAACACCGCAGCGCCGGAAGCGTCGGTGATCTTGGCCCAGTGCTGGCGAATGGCAGCTTTCACCGCGTCCGGCATCGGCACGTAGTCGAGTTCGAGGGCGACTCGGTCACCGTTCTTGTAGGCCCAGTCAAAGAAACGCAGCGCGGTCGCCGCCTGCTTCGGCTGATCCTGTTTGGTGTGCATCACGATGAAGGTGGCGCCGGTGATCGGCCAGGCATCCTTGCCGGACTGATTGGTCAGGATCTGATAGAAGCTTTTCGACCAGTCGGCACCTGCGGCTGCCGCCTTGAACGAAACCTCGTCCGGCGCGACGAAGTTGCCGTCGGCGTTCTGCAGCAGCGGATGCGTCATCTTGATCTGCTTCGCATACGCGTATTCGACGTAGCCGACCGAATTCGGCAGGCGCTGCACGAAGGCCGCGACACCCTCGTTGCCCTTGCCGCCGGCACCGGTCGGCCAGTTCACCGCCGTACCCTCGCCGACCTTGCTCTTCCATTCCTCACTGACCTTCGACAGGTAGTTGGTAAAGATGAACGACGTGCCCGATCCATCAGCGCGACGAACCACCGCGATCTGCGCAGCGGGGAGCTTCAGGCCCGGGTTCAGCTTGGCAATGGCCGGATCATTCCATTTGGTGATCTTGCCGAGGTAGATGTCGGCCAGCAGTGCACCCGACAGCTTCATCTGCGCCGCTTGAATGCCCGCGATGTTCACCACCGGCACCACGCCGCCGATCACAGTCGGGAACTGGACCATACCGTCCTTGGCAAGTTCGTCGTCCTTCAGCGGCGCATCGGAAGCACCGAAATCGACGGTCTTGCCGCGGATCTGCCTCAGGCCGGCGCCAGAACCCACGGACTGATAGTTGATTCGGATGCCAGTCGCCTTGTAGTAGTCAGCCGCCCAGCGCGCGTACAGCGGCGCTGGGAATGACGCCCCGGCACCGGTGACGTCCTGCGCCTGGGCAGCGGACAGTAGACCTCCCAACGCGACAGCGACAGCCGCAGTGGCCGCCTTGGACATTGCAATTTTCATCGACGCCCTCCAGTGAATCCTAATCGGCCGGCACATCCGGCGTGCACCGTGTTACCAGCAGACAGCCAGATCCTAGGTGTCCCTCATGACATCAACATGACAAGTCACAAGCAAAGAAATCGTTATACATTCAAGCAGTTGGAAATAGCGCTCCCTTTGACCGATCGTCAATGACCGTCACGTCCGTCCTATGTGTGCTCCGTGGCCTTCAAAAACGCCGCGTCGCCACGCGGCAGATTTTGGGCGGCGACCGCCGACCCACGCGCCAACATGCGCGCCGCACGGAGCCGGACGTCTCGACGTTGACCACCCTGATCCGGGACGTTCGGCCTGGCGACATCCTGCCAATGCGCTGTCCGTTCACGGCATCCGCGACTATGAACGAAGCCCTCGCTAAAACATCCGCTCAGGCGATGTGGACGCGCCGTGTCGAACGAGGGCCGCGCATGTGCCCCGCTGGCGCTCGCACCGATCGTGCCGGGAAGAGTACGGTCGAATGCGGCTTTCCGGGACCGCTCGCAGTCAGCTCTTTCTTGCCCCTGATGTCCGGCCGCAACGATGGCTTGCAGCGACCGCGGCCCGCACTACGCCGTTGGCACGCTTTCCGCCAGCCGACGCGCAAGCCGCTCGGCGGAGGCCTCGCTGCTCGCCTCGACCATGAAGCGCAGAACAGGCTCGGTGCCTGATGGCCGGATCAGCACGCGGCCGTTACCGCCGAGTTCTCGCTGTACTTTATCGACCTCGGCCTGCAGCGGCGCGTGCTGTTTCCAGTCGAAGCCATTGGCGAGCCTGACGTTGATCAGCGATTGCGGCATCAGTGCCAGATCCTCGGTCAGTTGCGCCACTGCCTGCCCGGCGCGGCGCATGGCGGCCAGTACCTGCAGGGCGCTGATGATGCCGTCGCCGGTCGTGTGCCGGTCCAGGCAAAGCAGATGGCCCGAACCTTCGCCGCCGAAGCTCCAGCCGCGCTCCTCGAGCATCTCCAGTACGTAGCGGTCGCCGACCTTGGCACGCGCGAATGGAATCTTCAGTTCCGTCAGCCGCCGCTCGAGCGCAAAGTTGGTCATCAGCGTGCCAACGGCGCCAGCCACCGGACCGTCGCGCATACGGTCGCGCACGATTATGTACAGCAACTGATCGCCGTTGTACTGCCGACCGTCGCCATCGACCAGCACCAGCCGGTCGGCATCGCCGTCCAGCGCAATGCCGATATCCGCGCCGTTCTCGCGCACTGCACGCGCCAGCTGCTGCGGGTGGACAGCGCCGACACCCTCGTTGATGTTGAAGCCGTTCGGCTCGGCACCGATGGCAACGACCTCGGCACCCAGCTCATGAAACACCGCCGGCGCGACCGAGTAGGCGGCGCCGTGCGCGCAGTCGATCACGACTTTCAGGCCGCGTAGATCGAAAGAGTTCGGAAAGGTGCTCTTGCAGAATTCAATGTAGCGACCGGCCGCATCTTCGAGGCGCCGGGCCTTGCCGAGGCGGTGCGAATCGACACAGGTCAAAGGCTGCTCGAGTTCGCTTTCGATCTGCGATTCGACTTCATCAGGCAGCTTCTTGCCGAAGGCAGAAAAGATCTTGATGCCGTTGTCGGCATACGGATTGTGCGAGGCACTGATCACCACACCTGCCGACAACCTCAGCGCACGGGTCAGGTAGGCTACCGCTGGCGTCGGCAGGGGACCGCTCAGAACCGTATCCACACCGGCACTGGCGAAGCCCGCTTCGAGCGCAGCCTCGAGCATGTAGCCTGAGACCCGTGTGTCCTTGCCGATCAGCACGGTTGGCCGTGATCCATCGGCGGTCCGCGCCAGCACGCGCCCAGCCGCATGTCCCAGCCGCAGGACGAATTCCGGCGTGATCGGCAACTCGCCGACCGTGCCGCGGACGCCATCGGTGCCGAAATACTTCCTGCTCATGCCGCTTCCCCCTCCAGTTGACGCCAAACCACAAGCGCGTCGCGCGTAGCAGCGACATCGTGCACGCGCAGGATCGCCGCGCCCTGTCGCGCCGCCCACAGCGCCGCCGTCACGCTGCCGGCAAGTCGCTCCTCGGTGCCAGCGCGGCCAGTCATCACGCCGATCATCGACTTGCGCGAAACACCGACCAGCACCGGTGCCAGCTGCGCAAGCTGCGGCAATGCTTGCAGCAGGGCGATGTTGTCCTCGAAGCGTTTGCCGAAACCGAAGCCGGGATCGATCACGATCCGGCTGCGCTCGATGCCCGCCGCCACGCAAGCGTCGATCCGCGCCTGCAGGAAGGCGATCACTTCGGCAACGACATCGGCATAGCGCGGCGCCGTCTGCATTGTGCGAGGTTCGCCGCGCATGTGCATCAGGCAAACGGATGCAGCGCTTTCGGCGAGGATGGCCAGCGCACCCTCCGCGCACAGGGCCTGCACATCGTTGATCATCGCCGCGCCCGAAGCGACGGCAGCGCGCATCACCGCCGGCTGTCGCGTGTCGATCGACACGGGTACGCCAACGCCGCGAACCGCCTCAAGCACCGGCATTACTCGGGCGAGTTCATCGTCGACACTGACCGGGGTAGCGCCAGGGCGGGTCGACTCGCCGCCGACGTCGACGATGTCGGCGCCCTCTTCGATCAGCCGGTGCGCATGGGCGATTGCTGCGGCGGCACTCGCATAACGGCCGCCGTCATGGAACGAGTCGGGAGTGACGTTGACGATGCCCATAAGCAGCGGCCGGCGCGCCGCCAGGGCGGCCCCGATCGGGCTGGCGCTGTCGCCGTGGGTGGCGGGATTCATCGCCTGTAAATGCAAAGGGGCCGGTCATCCGGCCCCGAATTCCTGACGCGCTGATTGCAGCGAATCAGGCCGGCTGTGCTGCGCCCTCAATACCGCCGGCATTCGGCTTGCCCCCGGTTGGCGGCGACGAGCCGGTGGACTTCGGTGGCCGCGGCGGGCGACCGCCGACGATGTCGTCGATCTGCTCGGCATCGATGGTCTCCCACTCGAGCAGCGCCTTGGTCATCGCCTCGACCTTGTCGCGGTTGTCCTCCAGCAGCTTGCGCGCCAGCGCGTACTGCTCGTCGATGATGCGGCGGATCTCGGCGTCGACCTTGCGCATCGTTTCCTCGGACATGTTCACCGTCTTGGTGATCGAGCGGCCGAGGAAGACTTCACCTTCGTTTTCGGCATAGACCATCGGCCCGAGAATGTCGCTCATACCGTAGCGGGTGACCATGTCGCGCGCCATGTGCGTGGCGCGCTCGAAGTCGTTGCTGGCGCCGGTGGTCATCTGGTTCATGAACAGTTCTTCGGCAATCCGGCCGCCGAAGAGCACGGCGATGCGGTTCAGCAGGTATTCGCGATCATACGCGTAGCGGTCCTGTTCCGGCAGCTGCATCGTCACGCCGAGCGCGCGACCGCGCGGAATGATCGTCACCTTGTGCACCGGGTCGGTCTTCGGCAGCAGCTTGGCCACAAGCGCGTGGCCGGACTCGTGATAGGCAGTATTGCGCCGCTCTTCCTCGGACATGACCATCGATTTGCGCTCGGCGCCCATCATGATCTTGTCCTTGGCCTTCTCGAAGTCCTGCATCTCGACCACGCGGCCGCTGCGACGCGCCGCGAACAGCGCCGCCTCGTTGACCAGGTTGGCGAGGTCAGCCCCCGAGAAGCCCGGTGTGCCGCGGGCCAGGATATCGGCCTTCACATCGGCGCCGATCGGCACCTTGCGCATGTGCACGTTGAGGATCTGTTCGCGGCCGCGGATGTCGGGCAGCGGCACGACGACCTGGCGGTCGAATCGGCCGGGTCGCAGCAGCGCCGGGTCGAGAACGTCGGGCCGGTTGGTCGCGGCCAGCAGGATCACGCCCTCGTTGGCCTCGAAGCCGTCCATCTCGACCAGGAGCTG
>JBFINI010000209.1:0-5965 GCA_041611275.1 Burkholderiaceae bacterium | reverse complement strand
GACGCGCGTTGAGGGCAAGCAGGTTGACGCGCTGTTCGAAGCGCCGACGGTCGAAGCCGCACCGGCACCCGGCGGGCAGCCGATCGGCGAGACCGTCACCATCGATGAGTTCGCCAAGCTCGACCTGCGCGTGGCGAAGATCGTCGAAGCGCAGGCGGTCGACGGCAGCGACAAGCTGCTGAAACTGACACTCGACGCCGGCGAGGGAAGGAACCGCACGGTGTTCGCGGGCATCAAGTCAGCCTACCGGCCCGAAACGCTGGTCGGCAAGCTGACGGTGATGGTCGCCAACCTGGCGCCGCGCAAGATGAAGTTCGGACTCAGCGAAGGCATGGTGCTGGCCGCAAGTCACGCCGACGAGAAGGCGCACCCCGGGATTTTTCTGTTCGAACCGCACGGCGGCGCAGTGCCGGGCATGCGCGTGAAATAGCCGGCGCACCGATGAAGCCGGGCATTTGCGCGCGCTGATCCTGCCGTGCCCGAGTCGCCAGACGCTGCGCCCACCGCGCCGGACAAGCCCGGGCTCGCGGCGCAACTGCAACGGCTGCGCGTGCTGCTGCCGGCACCGGCGCCGTTTCGGCCACGTCTGGCCGAATGCCTGCGCAACTACGACCGCGAGCATCTGCTGCGCGACGTCGGCGCTGGCATCACGGTCGGCTTCGTCGCGCTGCCGCTGGCACTGGCCTTTGCCATTGCCAGCGGCCTGAAACCGGAGGCCGGACTTTTCACCGCGATCATTGCCGGCTTCATCATTTCCGCGCTCGGCGGCACCAAAGTCTCGATTTCCGGCCCTGCCGGCGCGTTCATCGTCGTCGTTTACGGCATCGTCGAACGTTACGGTCTGGCCAACCTGCTGATCTGCACCATGCTGGCCGGCGTCGTGCTTTTCGCGATGGGCATGCTGCGGGTCGGTCGGCTGATCCGCTTCATTCCGGTGGCCATCGTGATCGGTTTCACCAACGGCATCGCCGTGCTGATCCTGATGTCGCAAATCAAAGATGCGCTTGGTTTGTCGATCGAGAAGATGCCGGCCGACTTCTTCATCCAGATCGGCACCATCGCCGGGCATCTGCATACGATCAACCCCTATGCTGCGGCGATTTGTGTCGGGGTTCTGGCAGTGGTGCTCGTCTGGCCCAAGGCCTATGAGTTGCGCCAGCCGCCACCTTGGAAGAAGTGGCTGGCACGCGTGCCGGGGACGGTGATCGCGCTGGTGGCCGCGACCGCTGTGGTGGCGACGCTGGAGCTGCCGGTGCCAACGATCGGCTCGCGCTTCGGCGGCATTCCACAGGCCCTGCCGTCGATTGCGCTGCCCGAGTTTTCCTGGGCCACCGTCAAGCTGCTGCTGTTGCCTACTGTCACGATCGCCTTGCTCTGCGCGATCGAATCATTGCTGTGCGCGCGCATCACCGACAACATGATCGACGACCGCCACGATCCAAATCAGGAACTGATGGCAGCGGGAATCGCCAATTTCGTCACACCCCTGTTCGGCGGCATGCCGGCCACCGGAACTATTGCCCGCACGGTGACCAACGTGAAGAGCGGCGCCTCCTCGCCGATATCCGGCCTCGTGCATGCGGCGCTGCTGCTGCTGATCGTGCTGGCGGCGGCACCGCTGGCGGAAAACATCCCGCTGGCGGCGCTGGCCGGGATACTGCTGTTCGTCGCCTGGAACATGGGCGAGTGGCGCGAGTTCGCCCGACTGCGCAATTTCGCGATCACCTACCGGGCGACGCTGCTGACGACGTTCTTCCTAACCGTCGTGTTCGACCTGACGATCGCCGTCGAGGTCGGATTGATGATGGCCTGCCTGTTCTTCATCTACCGGATCAGTTCGCTGACGCAACTCGAGCCGCTGTCCCTGGCCCCGGTCGACGACCCGGATGCCACGCCAACGGGCGCCGAAGCCTGGCAGCTGACAGGAGCACTCTTCTTCGGCGCCGTGGGCAAGCTCGAGTCGCTCACTGACCCGGCTCATCATGCCGGCACCCAGGCACCGCAAGTCGTAATCCTGGAACTCAGCCGCATGCTCGCACTGGACACGACTGGCGTCGAAACGCTCGACGTACTCAGGCGCCAGCTGGCCAGACGCGGCGGCGCCTTGCTGATCGCCGGCGCAGCCAGGCAACCCTTATCGCTGCTGCGACGCTCGGGCTTCATCGATCGCGTCGGCGAGGCCAATGTGCTGCAGGATTTCGCCGGAGCCAGGCGGCGGGCGATCGACCTGCTGAATGCCCGAGCGGCCGTGGCAACGTGAACTCCTGCGCGCGCAGGACCGCGCAACTCGTTATCTCCCCGAACTGAGCGTCGGGTCTTCGATACCGCTGGCGACGACCTTGCCCGCCTCATCGAACATCACGAAGAAGCGCTTGTCGCTGCCCGCGTCGATGACCTTCCATTCCCACGCCGTCTGCCGCTTCAACTCGTAGAACTGCTGGTTGCCCGGACGGCCGAGCACCAGCCGCACGTCATCGCGTGGCATGCCGGGAACGATCCTTGCAAATGTTTCCGGCACCAACACATTCCACACTCGGATCAGCTTGCCGTCGGTCCCGAGCGTCGCGAAAAAGGTGCGCGGGCCTTCGGGGCCCTGCGGGTACTGGAACGTGCGAGTGCCATCGCGTTCCTCGACGATCATCTCCGGCACGCCGAACACGCCGCGAACGTCGAGTTCGCCGGAGACGCCGGGCTTCAGCCGATCGATTCCCGGATGCTCAAGCGGTCGGCCGTACTGATCGCAACCGGCAAGCGCGATCAACGTTGCAAACAATAAATAGAAGACACGCTTCATCACCCCTCCCCGCCTTCAGCGCATTGTTCACCAACGTGGGGACGGCACCCGGCGTTGACCGCTAGACTCCGCTACTGCATCCCTGCGTATCGCTTGCACGATGGCCCAGTACGAATCCGAACTGACGAAGTTCATCCGCGAACTGAAGACCAAGCATCCCGACCTCGAACGCAAGCAGCGTGAAGGCCGGGCGATCTGGTGGGACAAGGAACTCGACCCCGAGCAGCAGAAGCGCTGGCGCGAATCGAACGTGCCGCAGCAGGCTTACGTCTATCAGACCGAGCGCACATAGCGCGCTCGCACCGGGCCAGGCCGGCCGCAGACCGAACCACGGTTGCGGGGCATGCGGCCGAGACTCGGCGATGAGCCGGTCGCGCCGAGTTATCGCGCGCCAGTCCCTAGCGTGAGACTTCAGGTCGGAATTTTGACCGTACTCTGCCGATCGAATCGTCCTGCGATGCTGCGGGTCCGCTGCCGCCCGGCTGTATTGCGGGTTGCCCAGGCGATTGCGGTCCATAGCATCTTGCCGGCGCCGGCTCGATGGCGGTTTCCTGCAGCACGCGCGGACCGAACACAACTTGTCCGGTCGAATCCTGCAACACATAAGCAAGGCTGGCGCCGTTGGCGGCCTGCGCGCTCAGCGTGCCCGGCGCGGCAAAACTGAGGTCACGCGTGGTGTAGTAGCCGTAGAAACGCCCGGCACCTTCTCCTTGTCGTTTGCCCCAGGTCCCGGTAAAGCGAACACCTTCGCACAGCGCCTCGAAGTCGATATTGCTGACGTTGATGCGCGCGGTGACCCGCCCATTGGCGGCGTCATCGACCCAAACGATGGTCTCGCTTCCCTCAGGCAGTTCGACCTGGGTCGGGCCAATCACCAGCCGCGATGGGCATTTCAGCTTCTCGGCAAACGACGCCGAACACACCGACGCCGGTTTGGCGCCGAAAAAGTTCAGCGCACTTGACTGTTCACCAGTGCCGGTTCCGCCGACCCCCGGACCGCAACCGGCCAGTGCCCACAGCAGCAACAGCCATGCGCGCTGAAGGCGTAGCCCTGTTCTCACGGATTATTCCTCCGGTCCACTGTAGAAGTACACGCCAAAGCGCGCACGGTGACGCCGTTCATCGGCGTTCGATTTCTCGGCATCCTCATCGAAGCGCGCTTGCGCTTCCTGCATCACGGTCCTGAACGCCTGCTTCCATGCCTGGACCGATACCTTCTGCAGCCTCGCCGCCGATGCCTCGGTGATCTCGTCGACAAAGACCGACTGCTCCAGGAAGTTCTTGTCGCCCTGCAGATTGGCGGCAGCGGCGGCTGCATGATCATGCAGATTGTCCGCGAAAAGCATGGCCATCTGCTCGAAGTCCTGCCGAGGCGCAAATCCGGCGGCGAGTAGTCGGACGCCGGACTCGTCTTCGCTGGCCACGCCCAGGCGCAGGAGCTCGTCCAGGACCGCGCGCGGCCGAATATCACTGCTGATGCCGGCGACCAGTGCATCGAACGAGCCCTCCGCACCTTCGGTGTCGCGGTCGAGGGTGCGCGGCGCCCCGTCTGCGCCGAGGTACGCTGGATCGCTCATCCAGCGGGCCACCACTTCGCCCGGCAAACTGCGCGGCGCCTCAGCCACAGCGGACTTCGCGCTGCCCGGTCGTGCCAAGTTGCGCACATCGCGTCGGTGCACTCCCGATAGCAGCGTCACCGCGCTATCGGTCTGCGCCATTGAACGGCTGGCCAACTCGGCCCGCGCCGCATCGACGAAGACGTGCTTCAGCGCCGTGGCGAAGGCCTGGTAAGGCACGCCATTGCGTATCAGCAGCCGCACGAATGGGCGCACCGCGCGCAGCACGCGCTCCAGCACGATGGCAGCTTTGGCGCTCATTCGTTCAGATCGTTGACATGGCCTGAGGTGTGGGATATTGTCCCACACAGATAGCGCAAGGCAAGTGTTTGCCGCTGAAACCCGGACACCCTTGGCGCTAGGCCTGACGGACGGCGTGCAGCAGAAGGCGGCAAATACATCGGCTGGGCCGGGCAGACGTATTGGGGGATGGCGGGTGCAGGCACTGCCCGCCGCGATCGAGCGCTTTGCTGGCCGCCAATGGCGGCGACTGATCACAAGGACACGCAGAGCACGGAGGAAACCAGCAGGTAACGGGTGACTGCCGACAGCCACGTCGGGCAACGCGGATTTATTCGGCAGATTCCTTTGGTTGTGCTCACCCGTGCTGCTTCCTCCGTGCTCTCCGTGTTCCTGCGCTGTGTTCGCGGTTTCGATCAACAGCGCATCAACACCCCGAATTCACTCCTGCCGCAGCGACGCCGTTCCTCGCTGACGTAACAACACTGGCTGATCGCGGTCGGCCTGCGAGTCGGCCGCGGGGTGAATCTGCCGACGCCGGAAGAACGCTGAACCCGTGCCGCTCGCCCTTCAGGCGCCAGGCCCCGAAAGCATCGACGACTGTGCTGCATTCGACACTGCGCAGGGTTGCACCGGCACACTGCTAGCATTGCGCGCGCCGATTGACGATCCCGCTCGATGTCCGAACCGACTCCTTCTGAATACCCGTCGCTGCCGACGCCGGCAGGCGATGTCACGCCTGAAGTGATCGATGGCATCGCGTTGGCGCGCCTGTACGGCGAGCCGCTGTTTCGGCTGCCCGACGATCTGTACATCCCGCCCGATGCGCTGGAGATCTTCCTCGAGGCTTTCGAGGGGCCGCTCGATCTGCTGCTGTACCTGATCCGCAAGCAGAACTTCAACGTGCTCGACATTCCGATGGCGAAGGTCACCGTGCAGTACCTCGCCTACATCGAGCAGATCCGCAAGAGCAACCTCGAACTGGCCGCTGAGTATCTGTTGATGGCGGCAATGCTGATCGAGATCAAAAGCCGCATGCTGCTGCCGGTGAAGAAAGCCGCCACCGGCGAGGAGGTCGAAGACCCGCGCGCCGAACTGGTGCGCCGGCTGGTCGAGTACGAGCGCATGAAGCTGGCCGCTGCGCAGCTGGACGAAATGCCGCGCGTTGGCCGCGATTTCGTACGCGCCGTCGTCACCATCGAGCAGACGATGGCGCGCCGCCTGCCGGACGTGGCCCCAGTTGACCTGCAGCAGGCGTGGGCCGAGGTGCTCAAGCGCGCCAGGCTGTATGCGCACCATCACATTGCCCGCGAAG
>JBFINI010000208.1:0-5983 GCA_041611275.1 Burkholderiaceae bacterium | reverse complement strand
GCCGTCGGCGGCGACGAAGCGAAGTCGGGTGAAGGCGTTGATCACGCAGCGTGCGCGCTCGGCGCCGGCGAGGCCGTCGTCCCAGCGCTCTGGCTGATTGCCGTACATCGTGGCGAGAAACTCGCACCAGCGCTCGGAGCGCAGACCGGCTTCGACTTCGCCCGCGAGCGCTAGCGCGTGTGCCACGCTCCATTGCGGCAGCACCCCGGCATGCACGAACAGGGCGCCACTGCGTAACCGCGCCAGCGGCCGGGCACGCAGCCAGTCGAGCAAGCTGTCACGGTCGGGCGCCTCGAGAATCTCGGCTAAGGTGTCGTCGTCGTGCAGCGGCCGGATACCGGCCGCTGCCGCGAGCAGATGGAGATCGTGGTTGCCGAGGAGGACCTCTGCGCGCTCGCCGAGCGCTCTGACGAAACGCAGTGATTGCAGCGACTGCGGGCCGCGGTTGACGATATCGCCGACGAAGACGAGCGGCGCCGAAGGCGGCAGCCCGCGCAGCAGCGACTCGAGGCTGCCAAGACAGCCTTGCACGTCGCCGATCGCCCAAAGAACGTCGGAGGTGCTCAACGTGCGCTTCCTTGCGTATCTGCGCCTCGCCAACAACGCCACCGCCGGCGCGCTGTGGCCGCGGAGCGCTGCTCAGGCGCCGCGTACGCGTGCGAGCAGCGCACTGGTCGAGCGGTCGAACTCGAATGGAATTGCAACCGTTCTCGCGCCCCAGGAGCGGGCCAGTTGCGCTTCCGGAATTGTGCCCATGTCGTAGTCGCCACCCTTGACGTAGACATCGGGGCGCACGATGTCAAGCACCGGCAGCGGCACGCTTTCGCCGAATATGGTCACCAGCGACACGCTTTCCAGCGCCGCGAGCACCGCAGCGCGGTCGGTCTCGATGTTGACCGGCCGGTCATTGCCCTTGTCCAGTTGGCGCACCGAGGAATCGGCGTTCACCGCCACGACCAGGCTTGCGCCGAGCGCCCGCGCCCGCGCCAGGTAAGTGACGTGGCCCCGGTGCAGCAGATCGAATACGCCGTTGGTCAGCACGATCGGTCGCGGCAAGCGCTCGATCGCGCCGGCGAGATCGGCGCGCGCCACGATCTTGCCTTCGAACGCCGGCGGCAGCCGCTCAGGCATGCGCATCCTCGGTCAATGCCGCACGCAGCTTCGGGCTGGCCACCGCGTCGGCGAGCGATGTGAAGCGCGCAGTGGCCGTGGGTGCCAGATCAGCCGGCGGCAGTGCGCGGCCGTCAGTGCCGAGAAGTACACGCTGCGGCACCCCGGCAGCCTCTGCCGCTTCGATATCGGAGGCCTTGTCGCCGAACAGCACCGAGTGTGCGAGATCGAGCGACAGCTCGCGCGCGGCGGTCAACAGCAGGCCTGGCGCCGGCTTGCGGCAGTCACACTCGCGACGATATTCGGTCACGGTCGCCTGCGGAAAGTGCGGGCAGTGGTAGGCGCCGGCCAGCGGCGCACCCGCGGCGGCGAACTGTGCCGCCATCCACTCGGTGAGCTGCCGATATGCGGCCTCGGTGAACAGGCCGCGCGCGATTCCCGACTGGTTGGTGATGACGACCAACGCGAAGCCCCATCGATGCAGCTGCGCGCAGGCGGCCAGTGTTCCTGCCACGAAGTCGAAGTCCTCGCGCCGATAGGTGTAGCCATGATCGACGTTGATCACGCCGTCACGGTCAAGGAAAGCGGCATGGCGCCGGCGCGCGGCGAGCGACATCAGGCGTTGCCCAGCAGCCAGTCGACATAGCCGGCCACACCTTGTTCGACGGTGGCCATGCCTGCGTCGAAACCGGCCGCGCGCAACTGCGTCAAGTCGGCCTGGGTGAAGGCCTGGTACTTGCCGCGCAACGCCTCGGGAAACGGCACGTACTCGATGTGTTTCCCGGCGACCGCATCCGCAAGGCTCAGTGACGTCTCGCCGGCCTGTTTGCGCAACACGTTGACCACCGTGATGGCGACATCGTTGAACGCCTGCGCGCGCCCGGTGCCGACGTTGTACAGCCCGGAGGTCGGTCGCTCACGGAAGAACAGATTGACGGCGACGGCGTCATCGACGTGGATGAAGTCACGCTGCTGCTCGCCGCTGGCAAAGCCGTGGCTGCCTTCGAACAGCCTGACCTTGCCGTCGGCCCGAAATTGATGGAAGTGATGGAAGGCCACCGATGCCATGCGGCCCTTGTGCGCTTCGCGTGGCCCATAGACGTTGAAGTAGCGCAGGCCGATGACCGGCGCCACGAAGGAATTCAGGCGCCGGCGTACGACCTGGTCAAAGAGGAATTTTGAGTAGCCGTAGACATTAAGCGGCTTCTCGTGGGCGCGCGCCTCGGCGAACACCGGGCCCAACCCGTAAACCGACGCCGACGACGCGTAGATAAACGGCACCCGGTGCGCCTGGCACCAGTCGAGCAACTCCAGCGAGTAGCGGAAGTTGTTGTCGAGCATGTAGCGGCCGTCGGCTGCCATCGTGTCCGAGCAGGCGCCCTGGTGGAACACGGCGTCGGGTCGCGCGATGCTGCCTTTGGCGATGCGCGCGCGAAATTCCGCTTTGTCCAGATAGTCGGCGATCTCGCAATCGACCAGATTGCAGAACTTGTCGGCGCGCGTCAGGTTATCGACGGCGACGATGTCAGTCTCGCCGCGGTCGTTCAGCGCCTTGACCAGATTGGCGCCGACGAAGCCGGCGGCGCCGGTAACGATGACGGTCATGATCAGTCCGGCTCAGCAAACAGTTCTTCGTACGACACGGTGGCCGTGCCCAGTTTGCCGACCACCAGCCCGCCGGCGCGGTTGGCCGCGGTGACCGCATCGCGCAGCGGCCGGCCGGCAGCCATCATCACCGCCAGCACGGCGATTACCGTATCGCCGGCGCCGCTGACGTCGAAAACTTCGCGCGCCTGCGCGGGAATGTTCCAGGTCGGCTCGTCCGTATAGAGCGTCATGCCCTCCTCGCTGCGCGTGAGCAGCAGCGCCTGCATTCCCAGCTCGCGACGCAAGGACTGCGCGCGCCGCTCAAGATCGGCCTCGTCGCGCCAGCGGCCGACGACCTCGCGCAGCTCAGCCCGGTTCGGCGTGACCAGGGTGGCGCCTGCATAACGCGAATAATCGTCGCCCTTCGGGTCGATCAGCACCGGCCGGCGGGCGGCACGCGCCAGCTCGATCATCCGCGCGATGTGCGCCAGCCCGCCCTTGCCATAGTCGGAGAGCAGCACCAGGTCGCACTCGGGCAGCAGCCTAGCGTATTCGTCCAGGTGCGCCGCCAGTACCTCCGCTTCCGGCGCGTGCTCAAAATCGACACGAACGACCTGCTGCTGCCGGCCGATGACCCGCACCTTCACCGTCGTGGCAAGGCGTCGATCGGTGTGCAGGTGACCGCGGATCTGGCTGGCGGCGAGCAGCCGGCCGATGCTGCGGCCGGCCTCGTCGTCACCCACCACTGTCAACAGGCTCGAACGCGAACCGACGGAAACGATGTTCCGGGCCACGTTGGCGGCGCCGCCGAGCCGCTCCTCGGTCGACCGCACGTGCACCACCGGCACCGGTGCCTCCGGCGAGATGCGCTCGACCTCACCGAACCAGTAGCGATCGAGCATGGCGTCGCCAACAACCAGGACACGGCGTAAGGCGAGCTCGTCGGACGAAGGGGGCGAGGTCATGCGTGCACCAGGACCGGCAGGCTCAGCGATCCGGACTCAACGGTCGAGCCGACGGCAGAGCGGCCGTCGCCGCCAAGACTACAGCCACTACGGGCGGACGTCTTCGCCCGGGTGCAGTCCTGCCGAGCCGACTTCTTCCTCGGTCTCGAGTTGCCTGATCAGGCGACGATAGCGCCAGAAGTCAGTCGATGCCCACATCCGGCCGAGGCTGGACAGATGCCAGCGAAAATGGCGTACCGACCGATGACTCAGCTGCTGCGCCGCATGCACAACCTGCACCTGGCGCACGAAGCTGATCGGCCAGCCGGCCAGGCGCAGTCGGGCGCAAATGTCGAAGTCCTCGCAGTACATGAAGAAGCCGTCGTCGAAACCGCCGACGGCGGCGAAGGCGTCGGAACGAAACAGCAGGAACATGCCGGCGAACCAGCGGGGGATCTCGGGCGGCGTGTAGTTCGGCGTACGGCGCCGGATCAGTTCGAACGGAGTGATCAGGCTGCGCGCCGTATCGGCGATGCGCCCGTCGGGCTCCAGCACCACGGGCGCGGCGACGCCAGCCCCAGCTCTAAGCGCGGTGATCAGGGCCGGGAACGGGTTGGCCATCAAGGCGATATCCGGATTGACGACCGCGAAGTACTCGGTGTCGCACTTGCGAAACGCCGCGTTGTGGTTCTTGCCGAAACCGAGCGGAGTGCGATTGCGAATCACTTCGACCGGTGGCGTGTTCGCTCGCTTGGTCGACGGCGGCGTTTCCGGAAGATTCTGCGTCAGGACCACCCGCGCCAGCTCGGGCGCGTCGATGCCGCCTAGATCGGCCAGCAGGGCATCGACGAGAGCATGTTGTTCATGGCTGACGACTGAGAGAGTGACACGGCCTTTGTTCATGGGAAATTAGGCGGAGACGATGTCGTGCGTTGTTGGTGTTTCGACATCAGTACCGATGCATCGGTGCTGATGTCGCATGATCGACGTGACCGGTCCTGCTCACAACCGGTCGGATGATAACGCTGTCGCCGCAACCCAACCCCCAGGCCAGGTCGGTTGGCCCCTGCGACTCACGCGATGTGGTCATGGGCGCTCGGCAGGATCGGTCTCGGCCGACCTTTCGGACTTTACTCGGAGCGCTCTACCGCCTGCCGTTGCCACCTGTAACAATTCCTGTCAGTGAGATCTGCCTGCGCTGGATGGTCGGTCTGGCCGCTTGCCGAGGCAGTGCCTGTTCGCGACGCGGCTGCAGTCGCTGGCCGGCATGATTCAGGCTCGCCGTAACGCCCAGACGCAGCGACCGGTCAGTTCAGTCGCCGCTTCAACGGCCGTCGACACCCTTGCCGGCCACGGATGCGCTATTCGTCGAGGCGACGCGCCGCCAGAGGGGCGCCGCCGCTGCGCAGCGCCGTTTCCAAGACTCAGCGCAGGCAATCGCCTGATGCCAGCGCCCATTCGAGCGCGGTGTCCCAGTCTGGCAACGCGACGGCCCATTGGCGCTCGAGCTTTTCGCAGCAAAGCACGGAGTTTGCCGGCCGGCGGACTGGCGTCGGATAGTCCTTGCTCGGGATGGGCTGCAACGACTTCAGCTTGCGCGCCGGATCAGCAACTCGTTGCAGGATCCTTTCGGCAAACCGGTGCCAGGTCGTCTTGCCCGAAGCTGTCATATGGTAGACACCGCCGAACGCGGCCAGCGACGTCGAAATTGACTGGCGATCGCGGCCGGCGCGCGCAATGATTGCAGCGATGCCTTCGGCAATCGACCGCGCCCAGGTCGGCGCGCCCCATTGATCATCAACGATGCGCAGCTCATCGCGTTCATGCGCCAGCCGGACGATCGAACGGACAAAGTTCTGGCCGCGAGTCGCATAGACCCAGCTGGTGCGCAGAATGATCGCTGCTGCGCCGCTCGCCAGGATCGCCTCCTCTCCTTGCCGCTTGCTGCGTCCGTAGACCGACAGCGGATTCACCGGGTCCTCCTCCATGTACGGCGTTGGCTTGTCGCCGTCGAACACGTAGTCGGTCGACAGGTGAACTAACGACGCACCAAGCCGAAGTGCCGCCTCGGCCAATGCCGCCGGTGCCTCGGCATTGACGGCAAACGCAAGGTCGCGTTCCGATTCGGCGCGATCGACGGCGGTATAGGCGGCGGCGTTGACGATGACATCGGGCGCCGCTTGCCGGATCACCTCGCGGATCTGCTCAGGTCGCGCAAGGTCGCACTGCGTGCGACCGATGCAAAGCAGATGCCCAAGGGCCTGCAGGCTGCGTTGACATTCCCAGCCGACCTGACCGTCAGGCCCGGTGATCAGTATTCGCATCGCGTATCCGGTGAGTTC
>JBFINI010000207.1:0-6027 GCA_041611275.1 Burkholderiaceae bacterium | reverse complement strand
CGCCGTTGCCGCTGGCAATCGTCAGCGGCAGCGGTGCGCTGGAGCGCCGCGCCGCGGCCGCGTTTGCTGCCGCGGTGCGCGAGCACGGGCGGCGTGCGGAAACGCTGGAGCTGTCACTGAATCAGGAGCGCCTGGCCGCCCTGTCGCAGCGCCTGGCGGCGCAGCCCTGGCGGGCGATCCTGCTGGCCCTGAATGCAGGCGAAGCCGCGGCACTGCGGCCGTGGCTGCCGGTGCAGACAACCGTCGTGGCGACCTCACGCGTGCACCTGATTGATCCTGCAGCGGTCGGCCTGGCGCAGGAACTGGAAGGGCTGGCTTTCGTCGACATGCCGTGGCTGGTTGAACCCGATCATGCGGCGGTGATGGTCTATCCGCGCACCGCGATGCCGTACAGCGCCGAACTCGAGCGGCTCTATGCGCTCGGTATCGATGCCTACCGCGTGGCGGCCGAATGGCTGAAGGGCAGTACCCGCTTCGAGATCGACGGCGTGACCGGTTGGCTGCGCGTGGATCCCGCGCTTGGGGGTCAGGTTGAACGATCACCGGTGATGGCGGTCTTCGTTAACGGCAAGGCCGTACGTAGGGATGTTGTTCGATGAAATTCACGGCAATGCAACCGTGTCCAAACATGCACGCCAGAACTCGTCGGGGCGCACTGCCGCGATGAGCTTTCTGCGTCGACGCAGCCATGTGCGCGGTGATGTCCGCACGCCGCGCCAACGCGCCGGCGATGCGGCCGAAACGGCGGCGTGCGCCCGACTCGAAGCGGCGGGCTGTCGTATCCTCGCGCGCAACGTCCGCTTTCGCGAGGGTGAACTCGATATCGTTGCTGATGATGGCGGCACGCTGGTCTTCGTTGAGGTGCGCATGCGCCGCAGTGAAGGGTTCGGCGGTGCCGATGGCAGTGTCGATTCGGGCAAGCGTCGGCGGCTCGTGCGCGCCGCGCAGCACTTTCTGCTCGAACGCTACAGCGCCCGCTCGGGACCGCCGCCATGTCGTTTCGACGTGATCACCGCGGACAGCGACGGGATCCGCGACTGGATCCGGGACGCCTTTACTGCTGATTGACTGTCGCTTGGGAGAGAAGATGAGGAGAAGTCTGCACGGGGCGGCGCTTGCCGCCGCGTCTGCCGTTCTGTTCTTGGTTTCCGGCTGCGCGCCACTGGTCGTTGGCGGCGCGGTCGGCGGTGCGTTCGTCGCCACCGATCGCCGTTCGGTGGGTATCCAGCTGGAAGATGAAGCCATCGAGCGTCGCATCAACCGTGCGCTCGCTGAAAAGTTTCCCCGCGATCGCGCCAACATCAGCGTCGCGAGCTACAGCCGCCGCGTACTGCTGACCGGCGAGGTGGCCAATGAACAGGCCAAGCTCGAGGCGCAGGCGATCGCCGAGAAGACCGAAAATGTCGCAGGTGTACTGAACGAACTGCGTGTCGGTACGTTGTCGACGCTGAGCAACCGCAATTACGACACTGCGCTGTCGGCCAAGGTGCGCGCCGCACTGCTCGAAGCCAAGGGCGTGCCGAGCGTGACGATCAAGGTCGTCTCCGAGCGCAGCGTCGTCTATCTGATGGGGCGGGTGACGACCGAAGAGGGCGACGCCGCCGCCCGCGCGGCCAGCCGCGTCTCCGGTGCGCGCCAGGTCGTGAAGTACTTTGACTATCTGAGCGAGCAGGAGGCCGCCGAAATCAAACGCGCCTCCGCGTCTTCCGAGTCGCAGCGCAAGTAAGGTCGGCCCGGCCGCCGGCCAGGATCGGTCGCTGGCCGGCCTGCGACGCGCAATCCCATTGCGTTGTCCCGTGATTCTCTTATAGTCCGCCGCGACGCTGTCGGTGCCGCCGGCGGCAATCCGTCGAGGAGAGAACGAGATGGGCTGGATCGTGTTTCTGGGCCTGATCGCCGTGGTCGTGTTCTGGGTGATCGGCGCCTACAACCGGCTGGTGAGCCTGCGCAACGTATTCAAGAACGCGTTTGCGCAGATCGATGTGCAGCTCAAGCGTCGCTACGACCTGATTCCGAATCTGGTCGAAACGGCCAAGGGCTACATGAAGCACGAGCGCGAGACCCTTGAGGCGGTGATCAAGGCACGTGCCGGCGCGGTCACGGCCAACTCGGCGGCGGCCGCCAACCCGGCCGATCCGGCAGCGATGAAGCAGCTGATCGCGGCCGAAGGGCTGCTCACCGGTGCGCTCGGCAAGCTTTTCGCGCTGGCCGAAGCCTATCCGGATCTGAAGGCCAATCAGAACATGATGCAGTTGTCCGAGGAACTGACCAGTACCGAGAACAAGATCGCCTTCGCGCGGCAGGCATTCAACGATTCGGTGATGAGCTACAACACCGCAGTCGAGCAGTTCCCCAGCAATGTCATTGCCGGCGTGTTCTCGTTCCGGCAAGCCGAGCTGCTCGCTGCCACGGAAAGCCCGGACGAGAAGCAACCGGTTAAGGTGCAGTTCTGATCTTGACGGCCTAGGAAGACGGCGCCGGCGTCGCCATGCGGCGGGCTGGGACAATGCCACGCACGCGAATGCGACTCAGGCAGACAGGGGGCCGGGGCAACGGACGACCGTGTCGACGCGAGGGCCGCATGCGGCCGCTCAATCGCGATGAATTTTTTTGAGCATCAGGAGGCGGCCCGGCGGACCACGCGGCGGCTGATCGTGCTGTTTGTCGCCGCGGTGATCGCGATCGTCGTCGCCGTCAACGGGGTGGCGAGCTTCGTCTACCTGAGCGTTTTCTCGCCGCCGCTGCCGCGCGGGTTCTTCCTGACCAACACGCTGATCACCGTCCTGATGATCGGCGCCGGCACCTGGTGGGAGACGGCGAGGCTGGCCAGCGGCGGCGAGGCGGTGGCGCAGATGATCGGCGCGCGACGCATCGATTCGTCGACGCGCGACCTGCTCGAGCGACGCCTGGTCAATGTGGTCGAGGAGATGGCATTGGCCTCGGGCACGCCGGTGCCGCGCGTGTACGTGATGGACAATGAAATGTCGATCAACGCCTTTGCCGCCGGCCACTCGCTTCACGATGCGGTGGTTGCAGTCACGCGCGGCACGCTCACCCGGCTGACGCGCGACGAATTGCAGGGGGTCATCGGTCACGAGTTCAGCCATATTCTGAATGGCGACATGGGGCTCAATATCCGCCTGATCGGCGTGTTGTTCGGGCTGCTGATGCTGTCGATGTTCGGCCGCTTCATGCTGGAGATCGGCCGCGGCGGCCGCGACAGCCGCGGCGGCATGGTGGTGCTGATCGTCGCCGGGGTCGCCTTGTGGATCATTGGCTACATCGGCGTGTTCTTCGGCCGCTTGATCAAGGCTGCGGTCTCGCGCAGCCGCGAATATCTCGCTGATGCGAGCAGCGTCCAGTTCACCCGCAATGCCGACGGCATCGGCGGCGCCTTGCGCAAGATCGGCGGCCTGACGCAGCCTGACGAGCCCGGTAGCCGGATCGAGCACCCCCATGCCGAAACACTGTCGCACCTGTTCCTTGCCGCGGCACAGCCGAGCTTCGTCCGCGGGTTGTTCGCCACCCACCCGCCGCTGGCCAGCCGCGTCCAGCGCATCTATGGGCGTGCGTTGCCCATGCTGCCGGCCCCGGAGTTGCCGCTGGCCGAGGCGCTGGGCCAGCCGTTCGATGCCCTGCCGACAGCGCCGTCGCCCATCGAGGCTCTGCCATTCGAGCGCGTCAGTCCGCTGTCGGCGCTGCTAAGCGAGCCGGCGCGCGCCGGGCAACTCGCCCAGTCGATCGGCAGCGCCAGCGTCGACGGCCACGCGCTGGCGCGGGCGGTAGGGCAGCTTCCGGGCGAGGCGGCGCTGGAAACGGCGCTGGCCGACAGCACGAAGGCGCAGCAAGTCGTGCTGGCGCTGCTGATCGAGAAGGATCGGCCGTTTTCCGGCCAGCAGCGGCAACTGGTCGGCGAAGCGTTCGGTGCCGAGGCAGCACAGCAGATCGATGCGTTCCACGACACGATCCAGACGCTGCCGCCGGGACTGCGGCTGCCGCTGGTCGACCGCGCACTGCCGACGCTGCTCAAGCTCGCACCAAAGGCGCGCGACCGGTTGCTGCTGCTGGCGCACGGGCTGATCGTCGCCGACGGCCGGGTCACGCTGCATGAGTTCCTGCTGTTCACGGTGCTCAAGCGGCGCATCGGCCGCGACGCGCATCGGGCATCTCGCGTCCGCTTTGCCCGCCTGGACCTGCTGGAGAACGACGTCGGACTGGTGCTGTCGCTGCTGGCCAGCGTGCGCCTGCCGGAGCGGCCCGAACACGCCTACAACGCCGGCCTGTTGCTGCTGCCGGCCATCGAGCCGCAACGCGTGCCGACCGAGGCGATCGCGCTCGATGCGGTTGGGCGGGCGTTTGACCGGCTAAGCGAACTGGCGCCGCTGGAAAAGCCGCGACTGGTCAAGGCCTGCGTCGCTACCGCGTTTGTCGATGGCAGTACGCACTGGAAGGCGGCAAGCTGCCTGCGTACAGTCTGTGCGGCCATCGATGCGCCGCTACCGCCGCAGATGGCGGAACATTGAGGCGGCAGCGCCCGGCGCAAAGGCGCGGGCGGCAATGCTCAGAACGCGGGCGGCCAGCCGAGGCGCGCACAGATCTCCTCGTATCGCGCCCGTAACGATGCCTCATCGGGGGCACCGAGATTCAGCGTCGCATAGCGATGGCTGCCCAGCCACTTGTACTCGCGGCGCAGCCCATGGCCACGCTTGTGGAACTGGTACAGCAGCGCATCGGGATGCCGCTGCGCCAGCCAGGCGAGCGCGGCGCGGTCGGCCGGCGGTGGCGGCATGGCGCCATCGAAGCTGCGCCAGACGAAGCTGGCCGCCACCGCGGCCGTAGGCTGCGCCCGCGGCAACTGCGCCGGGTCGCGGCCCTGCGCGAGTTCGAGCAGCATGTCGAAGACAGGCAGGCCGTCGACCCGTTCGTAGAAGTCGGCCAGCTGCGAGGCGAGCCGCGGGTTGATCTCGATCACAGTCAGCCGGTCCGTCACCGGATCGTGGACGAACTCGATATTGAAGAAACCGTGATCGAAGCCGAGACCACGCATGATGCGTTCGGTCAGTTCGCGCGCGCGCGCCTGCACCGAGGCGGGCGCCTGCGACGGATACTGGAAGCGCGCGAAGGCATCGGTGCCCGGATACATCAGCTCATCGATGCAGCCGAGGACCCGGACCTCACCATCGTGAACGTAGCCGTCGAGGTTGAGCTGGCGGCCCGCCAGTGAGGTTTCGGCGACCATCCAGTGCGCATCGACGGCATAGCGCTGCGGCGTGCCGATCAGTTTGGCGAATGTCTGGTTGAACGGCCGCACCAGCCGTTTGATGATCAGGCGCTCGTGCGGCGCGAAGTCGAGGTGCCGGTGCAGCTCGGCCCGGTCTTCAATCCGCCGCGCCAGCACTGAGAACGTTGCCTTAACCGGCTTAACGAAGAACGGCAGCGGCAGCCCCAGGGGCTCGCTTTTCGACAGCGTGTACGGAAAGGTCCAGTGCGCGACGTTGGCTTGCGGCGCGACCTGCTGCAGACGCTGGCGGCAATACGCCTTGTGCTGGCAGGCAAGCACCGCCTGCGGGTCGGTGCCGGGCAAACCGAGCCGCTGCGCCAGCAGCGCGGCGGCCAAGGCACCGAACTGCTCGTTGGCCGAGACGACGCCGTCGAGGCGGGCGCCGTCGTACTTGGCGGCCAGCCGGTCGATGAAGCGATGGATGTCGTAGTTCAGCAGCCTGACATTGCCGGGAAACGAGAACAGATCGAATCCTTCGAAGTGCGGCACGATGGCGCCGCTGGTCGCGCGCATCTGGAGCGCGCGACCAGCGAAACCCACCGCGAAAAGCGCCAGTACGCGGGCTGGCCGCGTCCGTGCACGTGGCGCGGTCTTGCCCGGCGCTTCAGGTCGGAACAGGCGCGATTCGATGAGGTTCACGAGGTGCAGGGGGCTGACGAGGCGGGCGGGGCGTCGGTGCTGCAGGCCGCGAGCTTCTTACTAACAGCGGCGGCGGCGCGCTTATTCCGCGCGCCGCCGGATTGCGG
>JBFINI010000206.1:0-6057 GCA_041611275.1 Burkholderiaceae bacterium | reverse complement strand
GCTCAACGCCTACCAGAAAGGTTCGGTGTTTCCGAATTCGCTGGCCATCGCGCAGTCGCTCGATGCGCTGGTGATGGTGCTGGCGGGTGGCCTGCAGACGCTGTCTGGTCCGATCGTCGGCGCCGTTGCCTATCATGGTCTGGCGGTCGAACTTACGCGGGGCATCGAGCACTGGCGGGGCGTCCTGGGCCTGATGATCGTGCTGCTGGCGATCGCCTTTCCGCAGGGCGTGGTCGGATTCGTCCGCGCGCATTTCGAGCGCCCGGCGGGGGAATCGAAGTGACGTTGCTACGCATCGAGCAGATCGAAAAGCGCTTTGGCGGCGTGCACGCCGTCAACAGCGTCAGTCTGGCGCTCGAGGCCGGCGAATTCGCCGCGTTGATCGGCCCGAATGGCGCCGGCAAGTCGACACTGTTCGCGCTGGTCGCCGGCCAGCAGCGTGCCGATGGCGGTCGCGTGATCTTTGCCGGCCGCGATCTCAAGCTTCTCGAACCGGTGCAGCGCGCCCGGCGCGGCATTGGCCGGACCTTTCAGGCGGCGCTCGCCTTCGGCTCGATGACGGTCGAGCAAAATGTTCAGCTTGCGCTCACCGCACAGGCCGGCGCGCAGGTCGGTGCCTGGCGGCCGTTGTGGGGGCAACGGCGTGAGCCGGCGCGGACGCTGTTGGCGCGGGTCGGCCTTGAGGCCTCGGCGTCGCAGGCGGCGGCCGACCTCGCTTATGCCGACGTCAAGCGGCTCGAGCTGGCCATCGCATTGGCCGGCGCGCCGCGACTGCTGCTGATGGATGAACCGACCGCCGGCATGGCCACCGGCGAACGTCTGGCGCTGATGGAGCTGGTCACCGCGATCGCCGCCGACAGCGGGCTGACGGTACTGTTCACCGAGCACAGCATGGATGTCGTTTTCGGCTACGCGCGCCGCCTGCTGGTGATGTCGCGTGGCGTGTTGATTGCCGACGGCGAACCGGATGCGGTGCGCACCGACCCGGCTGTGCAGGCGGCATATTTTGGCGAGGCCGCGTGAGCGCCCCGGGCTGCGCTCGGGGCGTCAATCGCTGGCCCCGCGATGAGGTGCCCGGGTGAGTGCGCTGACCGTCCGCCGTCTCGATGCCTTCTACGGCAAAGCGCAGGCGCTGTTCGGCATCGACCTCGATGTTGCCGCCGGCGAAGTGCTGGCGCTGATCGGCCGCAACGGCGCCGGCAAATCGACCTTGCTGAAAGCAGTTATGGGTCTGGTGGCAGCGCGCGGAAAAGTCGAATTCAACGGTCGCGCGATCGACGGTCTTGCGCCACACGCGCGTTCGCGCTTGGGCCTCGGTTATGTGCCGGAGGATCGGCGCATCTTCACCGACCTGACGGTGCGGGAGAACCTGCGCGTCGGCGCACGCGGCGGCCCGCTCGACCTGGACGGACTGCTGGCATTGTTTCCGAACCTGCGCGAAATGCTCGATCGGCGGGCGGCGCAGATGAGCGGCGGCGAACAGCAGATGCTGGCTGCCGCGCGCACGCTTGCCGGTCGGCCAGGACTGGTACTGCTCGACGAACCGTCGGAAGGCATCGCGCCGATCATCGTCACTCGCCTGGCCGAGGCGGTGCGGGCGATGAAGCGGCAGGGCGTGGCGGTGCTGCTTTCAGAGCAGAATCCGCGCTTCGTCACTGCGGTGGCCGATCGCGCGCTATTGCTCGAGCGCGGTCGACTGGTCGGCTCGGCTTCGATCGACGAACTTGCCGCGCCCTCCGAGCCGGTGCGGCGTGTCCTCGGCATTTAGCGATCGGCCGAGCGAAGCGGTTGCGCGGCGCTGATCCGCAGCGGCTTCAGGTCGAACCAGAATCGGGCGCCGGCCCCAGGGGAACTCGCCGCCTGAATTTCGCTGTCGTGCAGTTCGACAATGCGCTTGACGATGGCCAGTCCGAGGCCGCTGCCATGGTCTTCGCGTGTCCGTGCCTTGTCGACTCGATAGAAACGCTCGAAGATGTGCGGCAGATCGGCTGCCGGGATGCCGTCGCCGCTGTCGCTGACCTCGATGCGAAGTCGCCCGTTTTGCGCACGCACTGACAGCTGGATGCGGCCTTGCGCCGGCGTGTGCGCAAGCGCGTTTTCGAGCAGGTTGACCAGCACGCGTTCGAGCAGCCCAATGTCGGCGAGCACGAACCCGACGTCGCCCTGCGTCTCGAGGTGGAGCGCCACCTGGTGCCGGTCGGCGGCCAGCTGGAATTTCTGCAGCACATCGCGGGCCAGCTCACCGAAATGAACCGGTTCGGCGTTGATCTGGTAGCCCTGAAAATCGAGACGAGCCAGGTCGAAAAGCTCGGAAATCAGCCCTTGCAGGTGCTCGGCCTGGCGCACGGCAATTTCGAGGTAAGAACGACGCTGCCCGGGGTCCAGCGATGCTTCCTTGATCAGCAGCGTGTCGAGGTAGCCGCGCAGCGACGCCAGCGGACTGCGCAGGTCGTGCGAGACATTGGCGATCAGTTCGCGGCGCAGATAGATGTTCTCCTCCTGCAGCCGGTTCTTCAGCTGTTCGACCTCGGACAGAGCGAGGTGAAGGTCCTCCTCCGCTTTCAGCCGCTCCAGTTCCGCGCCGGCGCGTCCGGCGGACAACCGCAGCACGGAAAGCGCGGTTGTCGGCTGATCCATCGGCTTGGTGTCCAGGATTGCCAGGTGGCCGATCACCTCGCCGCTCGAGCCGGTCAGCGGGATGCCGAGATAGCTGACCGCGCCCCACTTGACGAGGCCAGTGTCGGCCGGAAACAGCGTTTGCACGTCGGCCGCGTGGTGGCAGACCTCGCCCTCGATCACCGCCTGGCAGGGTGTTCCCGCAAGGTCGAATTCAAAGTCCGCGCCGAAATCGTCGCCGCTCCACAACGCGCGCGAGCGGACCCGCTTGTTGCTGCCGGCCGGCGATTCGACAGCGAGGCACTCGGCGACGAAGGCATAGCGGACCTGCAAGGCGAGCGCCAGATTGCGGACCAGCGCGCGGAAGAAATCGCCGCCGGTGGCTGCGGCCATGCCGGCCTCGATGACCCGCAGCTGTTCCTCGGCACGCTGCCGTTGCGCGACCTCGTGCTCCATCTGCTGCACCAGGCGACCGCCTTTCAGCGAGATCGCCGCGTGCGCACCGAGGATTCGGATCACCTCGATCCGCTCCGCGCAGAAGGCGTCGGCAACAAAGGCGTTCTCGAGATAGAAGACCGCATCGAGCCGACCCTGATGCAGGATGGGCAGGCACAGGATCGATCGCGGTCGCTGCACAGCGATGTACTCGTCCTGGTCGAAACGCTCGTCCTGCGCGGCATCGGTGATCACCAGCGTCCGGCGCGTGCGCGAGACGTAGTTGACAACGGCGCTGCTGCAATGGGCACGACCGGCATCGAGCGGGCGTTCGCGTGGCAGAACCACCGCTGCCCCGTCGGCGCGGGCCGCGGCGGCCAGATACAGGGCGCCGTCGCGATTCTCGATCAGGACGCCGCTGCTCGCGCCGGCATTTTCGATGGCCAGCTTGAGCATCTGGCCGACCAGCGCCTCGAGTTCGACATTGGCGGCAATGGCCTGTGCGGCGCGACCGATGGTGGCGATGTCGAGCGTCTCGTGCTGGGGCGGCGGCGGGCCCTGCGGCAATTGCGGCGCCGCGCCTGGGCGATCGGTCAGCAGGTTGGGGTAACGCTCCACCAGGCGGCGCGTCTTCGCGTGTGCGCCCAGCGCCGCGTAGTGCTGCAGGGCACTGCTCAGGTAAACGGTTGCAATGCGGCGATTGCCGCGGCCCAGCCAGAAGCGCGCAGCGAGTTCGCAGGCCAACGACTGTTGCTGCAGCATGGCCACGTCGTCGGCGGCGGCGATCGCCCGCTCATACAAATCGATGGCCTCGGTCGGGCGCTCGTCAATCCGCGCCAGTTCCGCTTGCAGCAGCAGCGCGGCGCTGCGGAAGTTTTCCGGGCAACTTTCGGCCAGCACCAGCAGCGTCTTGGACGCCTCGACCAGGGCCTGCCTGGCGTGCGTACGCTGCAGCGCGTCGACATCGGCATGCAGCGCCGCCATCGTCAGCCCGTACCAGAGCTGATACTGGACGCTCCAGATCATGCCGGTCAGGCGCTGCGCGGAGGCCTGCGCGGCTAGGCCCGCCTGCTGTGCGCCCGCGTAGTCGTCGAGCAGGTAACACAGGTGCAGCCGGGCGACGGCGTGAAACAGCGAGAAGAACGCGTTGCTCCGGTAGCGCTGGACGTAGGCATCTTCGTCGAAGCCCGGGCTGGTCAGTGAGAGCGGTGCGTCGGACTGACCTTGCAGTGCCCGCGCCCAGGCAAGCATCAGCCGCAGAACATCGGCGAAACCCGCGTTCTTCAGCCGTTCGACCAGCGCCAGGTTCGACTCCTGATCACTGACGAACTGTGCCAGGTCCTGCGCCGAAGCGAGCGCTGGCCACGATTCGGTAGCCGCGCCGTAGGCGGCATACAGAAAGTCGCCGCTTTCGAGCCCGCTGCGGCAGGCCTGCTTGGCGTAGCCGATGCATTCGGCGAACGGTCGTCGCCACAGGTTGACGTGGGCGTGGAACTGCTGCTGGATCTTCGCGCGCAGACGATGATCGTCGAACTGCTCGTTCACCCGCAGGGCGAGACAACCCCATTCCCAGGCCGCCGCGTAATCCTGCTGCACGGGGCCGACCGTGATCGCGTGAGTCACATAACCATAGGCCGATTCCTCGGTATTGCCATGCTCCAGCGACAGCCGCACCAGCGTGGCCGAAATCAGTCGGGCCAGCGTCGCGTCTGCGGTGATGTAAGCCGATGACCAGATGTCGGTCAGCATGCGCATCACCAGCCGCTGAGCCGGATCGGACATCACCGGCAAATGGATTAGCGAGGCGATCGTTCGGTCGCCGGTTCGTCGGCGGATCGACTCGAGTTCGCGCTCCAGTGCCGCCCGCTTGTCGGCCTCGTCCGTCGGCATCGCGACGCCGAACAGGGCCAGGCCTTCACGCGCGCTCGCCAGCGCGTCGGTGAAGCGGGCGACGTTCTCGAACTGGATCAAGCGCAAACGGTGGACGCTGGCCCGCTCGAGGCTGTCGTCGGCGCGCTCCAGCAGGGCGTCGAAACGTCGCTGCGCGAGATCGAACTCGCCGCACAGATACTCGCATTGCGCGGCCTCGCGATTCAGCTCGAAGGCCAGCGCATGTTCGGCTTGCCAGTGCTGCTCGTCGAACAGCGACGCGCCGGCTGCGTAATAGCCCAGGGCCGCCCGGAACGCGGCCGATGCCTTGGCCCGCTGGCCGGCCGCCAGATTTAGCCGCGCCAGCGCAATGCGCTCGGCCTCCGAATCGATCAGGCTCGCGCCGAGATTGAGGTGAGAAGCGGCGTCGAAGATGCGATCGAATGCCTGTCCTGCGACGGGGTCCTTCCACAGCAGGCGGCCGAGCGCCAGGTGCAATCGAGGCCGATCTTCCGGCGCAATGCGCGCATAGGCTGCCTGCTGGATCCGATCGTGCACGAATTCAAAGGTGCCGTCGGCCTGAGCGACGATGAGCTTTTCGCGGACCGCTTCGTTCAGGTCGTCGGCGATAGCCGGCGCGGGCTCGCCGCAAGCCGCTGCCAGCATCGTCATCTCGAAGCGATTGCCGACGCAGGCGGCAAGCGTCAGCAGCCGGCGCGTACTTGGTTCGAGTCGCTCGATCTTGCGGCTCATCAGGTCGACCACGTTGTCAGTCAGCCGCGCGGCAGCGATGGCGTCGAGCTGGCAGCGCCATTCAGCGCGGTCGACATCGAAGCGGATCAGCCCGTCCTGGTGCATTGCCAGCAGAAACTGGATCACGAAGAACGGATTGCCGCCGGTTTTCTCCTGCAGCAGCGAGGTTATCGGCTGTGCGTTGGCCTCATTAACCCGCAGCGTGTCGGCCGCCAGGCGCCGAATCGCCGCAGCGTCGAGCGGCGACAACGTGATCCGCCGCGGCGCAATGCCCGCGGCCTGCAGTGTGTCGATCGCACGCAGCAAAGGATGATTCGCATCGATTTCGTTGTCTCGGTAGGCGCCGATCAGCAGCAGGTGACGGATCTGATCGCTCGCCGGCAG
>JBFINI010000205.1:0-6060 GCA_041611275.1 Burkholderiaceae bacterium | reverse complement strand
CGGGGGGCGAGTGGATCAGCTCGATCGAGATCGAGAACATCGCCGTGTCGCATCCGGCGGTGGCGATGGCCGCCTGCATCGCGGTGGCGCACCCGAAGTGGGACGAGCGGCCGCTGCTGGTGGTGATGAAGAAGCCCGGCGCCGAGATCACCCGCGAGGCGCTGCTGGCGTTTTACGAAGGCAAGGTCGCGAAGTGGCAGGTGCCCGACGACGTCGCATTCGTCGAATCGATCCCGCTCGGCGCCACCGGCAAGATGCTGAAGAACAAGCTGCGCGAGCAGTTCAAGGACTACCGCCTGCCGGCCTGAGGTTCTCGTCGATCCTGCTTGCGCGGCGCAATCCTTTCGGTATTCTGCGCAACGACGATGATCCACCCATAAGGGCGAACGAAGCGCCCACAAGGAGACGCGCGATGATCCGTGCTGCCGCAAGAGCAGTTCTGACAACGTTGATTGCAGCGGGGCTGGTCGGACAAGCCGTCGCGCAGACGAAGGGGGCGGCGCCGAAGAAGGCCGTGCCGGCGGCGCAGACGGTCAAGATCGCCTACCTGGAAGGGCTGTCCGGACCGTTCGCCGCGGTCGGCCAGAACATCCTGAAGCACTTCCAGCTGGCCGCCGAAATGGCCAACGGCAAGCAACTGGCCGGCCCCGGCATCACTTTCGAGATCGTTCCATTCGACAGCAAGGGCTCGCCGCAGGAAGCGCTGACGCTGCTGCGGGCGATCGCCGACCAGGGAATCCGCTACGTTGCGCAGGGGCAGGGCTCGCACGTGGCGATTCCGCTGTCCGAGGCGATCGGCAAGCACAACGAGCGCAATCCGGGGCAGTCGATCGTCTATCTGAACTATGCGGCGATCGATCCGGATCTGACCAACAGCAAGTGCAGTTTCTGGCACTTCCGTTTCGATGCGCACACCGAGATGAAGATGGAGGCGCTGACGGACTACATGAAGGACCGGCCCGAGATCAAGAACGTCTACCTGCTGAACCAGAATTATTCGCACGGCCACCAGACCGCGCGTTTCGCCAAGGAGTTGCTGGCACGCAAGCGCCCCGACGTGAAGATCGTCGGCGAGGACCTGGTGCCGCTGGGCCAGGTGCGCGATTTTTCGCCTTACATCGCCAAAATTAAGGCGGCGAATGCCGATACGGTCATCACCGGCAACTGGGGCACCGATCTCGTGTTGTTCGTGCGCGCCGCGCGCGACGCCGGGCTCACCGCCAACATGTACACCTACTACGCCGGCGTGATCGGCACGCCCACCGCGATGGGCGCTGCCGGCGCCGACCGCGTGCGCCAGGTCAGCTACTGGCACCCGAACATTGAAAAGTACCCGGGTGAATCGATTTACGAGGAATTCAAGAAGCGCTTCAACGAGGAGTGGTACACGCTGGCCTCCTACACGTCGGTGACGATGCTGGCCGAGGGGATCAAGCGCGCCGGCAGCACCGACCCGCTGAAGGTCGCGCACACGATGTCGGACATGAAGATGACGAGCCTGATGGGAGAGATCGAGATGCGCGCCTCCGATCATCAGCTGCAGCAGCCGCTTTATATCTCGACCTTCACCAAGGCGGGCGGCGCAGTCAAGCACGAATCCGAGAAGACCGGCTTCGGATTCCGCACCGAGAAAATGGTGCCGACCTACGTGGCCTCGACACCGACCTCGTGCACCATGCAGCGGCCACCGAAGCCCTAGGCCGCGGGCAAGGAACGGGCTCCAGCCTGCAGGGCGGCCAAGCCGCCACCATGAGACGACCGGCCCGTGACTCGGGCCGGTTTCGCATGCGTCGCGCATGAGCCCGCGGGGCCGCCCCAAGGGCATTCCTTCGAGCGCAGCAAGAAGGTAGCGCAATGAGCTTGGAACTCTTCCTCGTGCAGCTGCTGAACGGCTTCAGCTACGGCCTGCTGCTGTTCATGCTGGCCGCCGGGCTGACGCTGATCTTCTCGATGATGGGCGTGCTCAATTTCGCCCACACCAGCTTCTACATGATCGGCGCCTACTTTGCTTACCAGTTGAGCGTCTGGATCGGTTTCTGGCCGGCGCTGCTGGTCGCGCCGATGGCGGTCGGCCTGCTCGGTGCGGCGGTCGAGCACTGGGGGCTGCGTCGCGTGCACAAATGGGGCCACGTGCCCGAACTGCTGTTCACCTTTGGCCTGTCCTACATCATCTTTGAACTGGTTCAGGTCATCTGGGGCCGCGCGCCCGTGCCCTACGCGGTGCCGGCCGAACTCGCCGGACCCGTGGGCTGGCTGCAGGCCGCCGGTATCACCTTTCCCCAATATCGCCTGTTCATGATGGTTGTCGCGATCCTGATGCTGGTCGCACTGTGGCTGCTGCTCAAGCGCACCCGAATCGGACTGGTGATCCAGGCGGCGTTGACCCATCCGCAACAGGTCGAGGCGCTCGGCCACAACGTGCCACGCGTGTTCATGGGTGTCTTTGGCGCTGGCTGCGCACTGGCGGGGCTGGCCGGCGTGATCGGCGGCAATGCGTTCGTCACCGAACCGGGCATGGCCGGCACCGTCGGTGCCATCGTTTTCGTCGTGATCGTCTTCGGCGGGCTCGGGTCGCTGGCCGGCGCCTTCGTCGCGTCGATCCTGCTCGGGCTGGTTGATGCGTTCGGCAAGACCAGCGGCGCCTCGCTGGTCTGGCTGCTCGCCTCGGTCGGCGTCGAGCTGCCGCCGCAGTCCTTCGGCTACCCGCTGCTCAGCATGACGCTGTCGCAGGTCGCACCGGTGCTGCCGTATCTGCTGCTGGTGCTGATCCTCATCTTCCGCCCGCGCGGATTGATGGGTACACGGGAAAACTGACGTGACCCAACCGGAAAGCCTGGGCGCGCTGGGCTTTACGCCGCTGAACTTCGGCCGCTGGGTGATCTGGGGCTTCACCGCGATCGTCTTCATCGCTGCGCCACAGGTCTTTGACAGCGGCTATGCGCGCGCGCTTCTGGCGCAGATGGGGATCATGATCATCTTTGCCCTGTCGTACAACATGCTGCTCGGCCAAACCGGGCTGCTGTCGTTCGGCCACGCGGTGTATTCGGGGCTCGGCGCCTATTTCGCGATTCACGCCCTGGCGCTGATCGGCAAGGGGGTCTTCAGTTTTCCCGTTTCGCTGCTGCCGCTGGCCGGTGGCGCCGGTGGCCTTCTGTTCGGGATCGTTTTCGGCTACCTGACGACCAAACGCGCCGGCACCACTTTCGCGATGATCTCGCTCGGCATCGGCGAAATGGTCTTTGCCGCCTCGCTGATGTTTCCAGGGTTCTTCGGCGGTGAGGCCGGCATCAGCGGCAATCGCACTGACGGCGGGCCGTTCCTCGGCATTGCCGGCCTGACTTTCGGCCCGGACATCCAGGTCTATTACCTGATTGCCGCCTGGACCTTTGTCTGCATGATCGCCATGTACGCGCTGACGCACACGCCGCTGGGGCGTATCGCCAACGCGGTGCGCGACAACCCGGAGCGCGCCGAGTTCATCGGCTTTGACGCGCGCCGCGTACGCTGGATCATGCTGATGCTGTCGAGCTTCTTCGCCGGCATCTCCGGCGGCCTGTCGGCCATCAACCTCGAAAGCGTGGGCAGCGGTGCCGTGCATGCATTGGTCTCGGGCGGCGTGCTGCTGGCTGCGTTCATCGGCGGCGTGCTGTTCTTCTTCGGGCCGATCCTGGGCGCGGTGGTCTTCGTTTTCTTCGCCTTCGCGCTATCCGAATACACACAGGCCTGGCACCTGTATCTCGGCGTGTTCTTCGTGCTGCTGGTGATGTTCGCCCCCGGCGGACTGTCGAGCCTGATCCTGCTGAACCTGCGGGTGGCCAAGTTCGGCAAGTTCGGTCGCCTGCGTGATTCTTATGTGGGCGTGTTTGGCGCCGGCCTGGCGCTGGTCGCCGGCGTCGTGCTGCTGATCGAGATGACCTACCACCTGACGCTGGGCATCGGGCTGGGTCCAAGCGTTCGCGTCTTCGGTTTTCCGTTCAACACCGAACGCGCCGAAAGCTGGGTCTTCGCGCTGTGCGTAGCCGCCTCCGGCGGCGTGGCGTTCGAATACATGCGCCGCCGCTTCAAGCGCGAGTGGGACGCGATCGCCGTTGAAATCGAAGACTGGCGCCGCGACAACCCGGAGGAATCGTGAACGCGGAGCAGACGGCGGCGCTGCAACTCGTCGACGTGCGCAAGCGATTCGGCCGCACCGAGATCATCCGTGGCGTCAGCCTGTCGATTCCCGTCGGCGAGCGGCACGCGATCATCGGCCCGAACGGGGCCGGCAAGTCGACGCTGTTCAACCTGGCCAGCGGCCGTTTCCCCGCCGACAGCGGAGAAGTCCTTCTGCACGGCCGGCCGATCACCCGTGCCGCGCCGTTCGAGATCAATCGCCTCGGACTGGCACGCAGTTTTCAGATCACCAACCTGTTTCCGCGCCTGTCAGTGTTCGAAAACCTGCGCTGCGCGGCACTGTGGTCGCTCGGTTACCGCTATTCGTTCTGGCAGAACCTGAACAAGCTCGTGAATGCGGAGCGACGCGCCGAGGAGATACTGCAGCGGATCGGTCTGGGACGCCGCCGCAATATTGCAGCGGGCCTGCTGACCTACGCCGACCAACGGGCGCTGGAGATCGGCATCACGATCGCCGGCGGCCCCAGCGTGATCCTGCTCGACGAACCGACCGCCGGCATGAGCCGCAGCGAGACTGCGCGCGCCGTGCAACTGATTCGCGAGGTCACGGTTGGCAGGACGCTGGTGATGGTCGAGCACGACATGAGCGTGGTCTTCGGCCTGGCCGACCGGATCTCGGTCGTTGTCTACGGCGAGGTGATTGCCAGCGATACGCCCGCGCGCATCAAGGCAGATGCCCGCGTCAAGGAGGCCTATCTGGGCCAGCCGGCGGAGGCGGGCTGATGCTGTCGGTCGAGAACCTGCAGGCGGCACCGGGTGCTGCGCGCTCGCGCCGCCGTGCGGCCAGGAGGAATTCCCCCGTTCCGAACCCTCCCCTCGAGGGGAGGGCCAGTTGCGCGCTTGCGGCAACGCAAGAATCGGGAGAGCACTGATGCTGTCGGTCGAGAACCTGCAGGCGTTTTATGGCAAGAGCCACGTGCTGCACGGCGTCGACCTGACGGTGGGCGAGGGCGAAATCGTCAGCCTGCTCGGCCGCAACGGCGTGGGTCGTTCGACGACCGCCAAAGCGATCATGGGGCTGGTCGACTGCACCGGCCGCATCACCTTCAAGGGCCACGACATCACCGGCCGGCCGACCTACCGGATCGCCCACGCCGGGATCGGCTATGTGCCTGAAAGTCGAGATGTTTTTCCGACCCTGACAGTGGCCGAGAACCTGGCGCTCGGGGTGAAGGGGCGGCGCGCCGGGCGCTGGAGTGCTGCCGATATGTACGCACTTTTTCCTCGCCTGCGCGAGCGCGAGCGCACGCAGGCCGGGGTACTGTCCGGCGGGGAACAACAGATGCTGACGCTTGCCCGTACCATGATGGGCGACCCGGACTTGGTGATCATCGACGAGCCGACCGAGGGGCTGGCGCCAAAGCTGATCGCGCTGGTTGCAGAGTTCCTGCGGGTCCTGCAGTCACGTGGCATTTCGGTGCTGCTGATCGAACAGAAGCTGACCATCGCGCTGGATGTCGCGCAGCGGCTTTATGTCATGGGGCATGGCCATATGGTGTTCTCGGGCTCGCCGGACGAGCTGCGCGCCAACCGGTTGATCCGCCAGGAATGGCTAGAAGTATGACGGGGCGACGGAGATAAGAACGATGAAGGTCTACTTCGAGCGGCGCGGCGAAGTTGCGGTGCTGCAGATCGACAACCCGCCGGTCAATGGCCTGAACCTGGCGATGCGGCGCGGTCTAGCGGCCGGCCTGCAGCGCGCGCGCAATGATCCGAAAGTACGGGTGGTGGTAATCACTGGCACCGACAGGATCTTTTCCGGCGGTGCTGACATTCGCGAATTCAACACGCCGGCGGCGCTGGCCGAGCCCAATCTCAGGCAGGTGATCGATTCGGTCGAATCGAGCAACAAGCCGGTCATCGCGGCCCTGAACGGCGTGTGCATGG
>JBFINI010000204.1:0-6083 GCA_041611275.1 Burkholderiaceae bacterium | reverse complement strand
GATCGGACCGTCGGCCGCTGACCAGTGCACCGGCGCATTCAACGGTTCTTGCGACCATGCTGGACGCGTCGATCGCGCGTCGCGGCTCGTCGGCTATGGCTTTGACGAGCTGCTGGGAATCTAGGAGTCCGGCAGGGCGCTGGCCATGATCACCGCCGCATGCACCGCGCGGCGCTGCGCGCCGTCGTGGATCTGATGACGGCAACTCGTGCCGTCGGCGACGATCAGCGCATCCGCCGGCGCGCTGCGCACGGCGGGCAGCAATGCCGCTTCGGCCATCGTCTTCGATACGTCCTGGTGCGCGGCTTCATAACCGAAGCTGCCGGCCATGCCGCAGCAGCTCGATTCGACCGTCTGCACTTTCAGCTCCGGCACCAGGGCCAGCGCGGCGGCGACATCGGGCATCACGCCGAAGGCTTTCTGATGACAGTGGCCGTGCAGCAGCGCGGTGCGTGGCAGCGGCTTGAAGGCGAGCTCGAAGCGGCCGGCCTTCGCCTCGCGGGCGATGAACTCCTCGAACAGGAAGCTCGCCGGCGCCAGTTCCTTGGCGCCTTCGCCGAGGTGCAACACTAGGAACTCATCGCGCAGCGACAGCAGGCATGACGGCTCGAGCCCCACCACGCTGGCGCCGGCGCGCACGTGCGGCAGCAGCGCATCAAGCGTGCGTTGCGCCTCGAAGCGCGCTGCCGCGAGCATGCCGGTGCCCAGATAGGTCCGGCCGCAGCACAGCGGCCGGCCGTCGGCGCCGACCAGCACGGTGACCTCGTAACCGGCCGCCTGCAGCACACGTTGCGCGGCGGCGAGGTTCTCGGACTCGAAGGTGTTGTTGAAGGTGTCGGCGAACAGCACCACGCGTTTTTCGCCGGCGGCGGCTTCGGTGCCGGCGCGGGTCACCGGCGTCGTGCTCGTGAAGCGGTCGCGACGAAATTCCGGCAGGCTGCGTTGCGCGGCGAGGCCGGTCATCCGCTCGGCCAGGCGCGCCAGCAGCGGCGAGCGGTTACGCAGGTTGGCCAGCCACGGCAGCCGTGCGGCCCACTTGGCGTAACGTGGCAGGTGGCCGATCAGGCGGTCGCGCAGGCTGTGACCGCGCCGCTGCTTGTAGTGATGCAGGAACTCGATCTTCATCCTGGCCATGTCCACGCCGGTCGGGCACTCGCGCCGGCAGCCCTTGCAGCTGACGCACAGTTCCATCGTCTCGTAGACGGCATCGGAGGCCAGCGCGTCGGCGCCGAGCTGGCCGGTCAAAGCCAGCCGCAGCGTGTTGGCGCGGCCGCGCGTGAGGTGCTGCTCGTCGCGCGTGGCGCGAAAGCTCGGGCACATGGTGCCAGCGTCGAACTTGCGGCAGTGGCCGTTGTTGTTGCACATCTCGACGGCCTTGCCGAAGCCGTGCGCCGGATCGTCGCCGGTGCCGGGCTCGGACAGCAGTTCGGTGGCCGGGTCGTTGTGCACGTCCCAGGCGCTCCAGTCGAGCACCGGTTCGAGCGGCGTGATCGCATAGCCCGGCTTGTAGCGGAACAGCCGGCGGTCATCCATGCGTGTCGAACGGACGATCTTGCCGGGGTTGAACAGGCCGGTCGGATCGAAAAGATCCTTGATCTGCTCGAAGGCCTGCGACAGGCGCGGACCGAACTGCCAGCGCACCCATTCGCTGCGCACCAGCCCGTCGCCATGCTCGCCCGAATACGCGCCCTTGAACTTGTGCACCAGTTCGGAGGCTTCTTCGGCGATCTCGCGCATCAGCATGGCGCCGTCGACGCGCATGTCGAGGATCGGCCGCACGTGCAGCGTGCCCACCGAGGCGTGCGCATACCAGGTGCCGCGCGTGCCGTGCTTGGCGAAGACTTCGGTCAGCGCCGCCGTGTATTCGGCCAGGTGCTCGAGCGGTACTGCGCAGTCTTCGATGAAGCTCACCGGCTTGCCGTCACCGCGCAGGCTCATCATGATGTTCAGGCCTGCCTTGCGCACTTCCCACAGTGCCTTCTGCGGCGGATCGTCGGTCATCGGCACCACCGCGTTGGGCAGGCCGAGTTCGCCGATCAGGTCTTCGAGCTGCTCGAGCTTTGTCACCAGCGAGCCCGCCTCGGCGCCGGCGAATTCCACCAGCAGGATCGCTTCCGGCGCGCCGATCAGCGCTGACTCGATTACCGTGCGGAAGGCCGGATTGGCGCGCGCCAGGTCGATCATCGTGCGGTCGACCAGTTCGACCGCCGTGGGCCCGAGCTTGACGATGTGCTGCGCCGAGTCCATCGCCTGATGAAAGGTCGGGAAGTTGACCACGCCAAGAACGCGACGCGCGGGCAGCGGCGCAAGCTTCAGCCGCAGCCGGCGGAAGTACGCCAGCGTGCCTTCGGAGCCGACCAGCAACTGGGCCAGGTTGACGCCGCCGTCGGCGGTGTATGGCCGCGGCGATTGCGGCTGGAACACGTCGAGGTTGTAGCCGCCGACGCGGCGCATCACTTTCGGCCAGACTTTGTCGATCTCGGCGGCGTGCTGTTGTGCCAGCGTGCGCACCGCTTCGCCGAGTTGGCGTGCGCGGCCACTGGCCGCATCGAACAGGCCGAAGCTCGCCTGCGTGCCGTCGGCGAGCCAGGCATCGATGCCGGTGACGTTGTGCACCATGTTGCCGTAGGCGATCGAGCGGCTGCCGCAGGAGTTGTTGCCGGCCATGCCGCCGAGCGTGGCCTGTGCCGAGGTCGACACATCGACCGGATGCCAGACGCCGTGCTTCTTCAAGTGCGCGTTCAGGGCATCGAGCACGATGCCCGGCTGCACTTCGACTTCGCCGTGGTCGAGGTCGAGCGCCGTGACTTCGCGCAGGTGCTTGCTGTTGTCGACGACCAGCGCCGCGCCCACCGTCTGCCCGCATTGCGACGAGCCACCGCCGCGCGCCAGCACCGGCACCTTGTGCGCAGCGGCGATCTGCAGGGCGGTGGCGACGTCGTCCTCGGTCTTCGGCACCAGCACGCCGACCGGTTCGATCTGGTAGATCGAGGCATCGGTGCTGTAGCGGCCGCGGCTGGCGGCATCGAACAGCACCTCGCCTTGCGTGTGCTTGCGCAGGTCGGCGGCCAGTTCGGCCGCTTGCAGCCGCGCAGCGAGCATGACCGGCTCGTCACCCTTGGCCGCTCGCGCAACGGCGCTCATGCTGCCCCCTTCGCGCTGCGCGCTGTTTCGCCAACGGTTGGTGAGCGTCTTCCGAGCGGCCGGGCGGCGCAACGTGCAGCCCGACCGCGGTGCAACGCGGTTGCGGCGCGCATTCTCCTGCGGCCCATGGCCGGAGACTTCATGCGCTGCGCCGCGCTCGCGACCGCGCGGCCGGTGCCGGCATCGCCTGCAACTGCGTCAGCACGATGTCGCGCTTGTGGTGCAGATGCTCGATCAGGATCTGGCGCAGCCGCGGGCCGTCGCGCTGGGTGAGTGCGTCGATCATCGCATCGTGTTCGCGCACGGCGATGTCCCACTTGTCGCCGTCGAAGTTCGAACGGAAGCGCAGCGCCTGCAGGCGGGCGTTGAGTCGGTCGTAGGTTTGCACCAGCACCGGGTTACGCGCGGCGCGATTGATCGCGCGATGTATGGCGGCGTTGACGCGGTAGTACGCGGACAGGTCGCGCCGCGCGTGATGCGCGCGCATCTCGTAGTTCAGCGCGCTCAGTTCCGCCAGCTCAGCGTCGGTGATGCGAGCGCAGGCCAGCTCGCCCGACAGCCCTTCAAGGGCTGCCATGACTTCGAAGGCATGGGTCACATCATCGGCCGACAACTGCAGGACGATGGCGCCGCGATTGGGCAGGTGTTCGACCAGGCCCTCGGCGGTCAGCAGTTTCAGTGCCTCGCGCAGCGGTGTGCGCGAGACGTTCAGGCGTTCGGCCAGCTCGCGTTCGTTCAGCTTCTCGCCGGCGGCCAGTTCGCCCTCGACAATCATCGTGCGCAGGCGGTGCGCGACCGCGAGGTGCAGCACCTCGTTGCCGAGACTGACGATCGTGGCTGTCTGGGTCATTGGTATACAAAAACCGCGGCGCGGGATATCAATAATGCCTCTAAAGCGGTAAGCACAAACCGAGATGCTTGCGTTTTGTATACCAACACACTAATCTGCGACGGTCGTCGGCGCAAGTGCGCCGACACGTTTTTGATTCGGGTCCACCGCGATGCTCAAACTGAACAGCCACCCGGCCGGCCGGCATTTCCTGCAGATCCCCGGTCCGACCAACGTGCCCGACGGCGTGCTGCGGGCGATCGACTATCCGACGATCGACCACCGCGGACCCGAGTTCGCCGAGCTCGGCAGGAAGGTGCTGGCCGAGATCAAGCAGGTATTTCAGACCAAGCAGCCGGTGGTGATCTATCCGAGTTCCGGCACTGGAGCCTGGGAAGCGGCGCTGGCCAATGTGCTGTCGTCGGGCGAGGCGGTGCTGATGGTCGAGACCGGCCACTTTGCCGCGCTGTGGAAGAAGATGGCGGAGAACCTCGGCTTGAAGCCCGAGTTCATCGCCGGTGACTGGCGCAGCGGTGCCGACGCGGCGAGGATCGAGGCGCGGCTGGCAGAGGACAAGGCACACGTGATCAAGGCGGTGTGCGTGGTGCACAACGAGACCTCGACCGGCGTCACGTCGAACATCGCCGCGGTGCGCCGGGCGATCGACAACGCGAAGCACCCGGCGCTGCTGCTCGTCGACACGATCTCCTCGCTGGCGTCGATCGATTACCGCCATGACGAATGGGGTGTCGACGTGACGGTCGCCGGTTCGCAGAAGGGCCTGATGCTGCCACCGGGGCTGGGTTTCAACGCCGTTAGCGACAAAGCGATCGCAGCGGCGAAGCAGTCGAAGTTCCCGCGCAGCTATTGGCGCTGGGACGAGATCATCGAGGCGAACAAGGGCGGCTACTGGCCGTATACGCCGGCGACGAACCTGCTGTACGGCCTGTCGGCGGCGCTCGATCAGCTGCTCGCCGAAGGAATGCCGAACGTTTTTGCCCGTCATCGCCGCCACGGCGACGCGACGCGCGCGGCAGTGCGCGCCTGGGGCCTGGAGATCCTGTGCCGCAATCCGGCCGAGTATTCGGACTCGCTGACCGCCGTGATGATGCCCGACGGGCACGACGCGGATTCGTTGCGGACGCTGATCCTGGAGAAATTCAACATGTCGCTCGGCACCGGGCTGACTAAGCTGAAAGGCAAGGTCTTCCGCATCGGCCATCTCGGGGACTTCAACGATCTCACCTTGATGGGAACGCTGGCCGGGGTCGAGATGGGCCTGTCGCTGGCCAAGGTGCCGCACCGTGCGGGTGGCGTGCAGGCGGCCATGGACTTGTTGCGTGCCGCCGCCAGCGGAAACGTCGCCGAAACGCGAAAGGCTGCCTAGGGCAGGGAACAATCGCCACATCTTCAACCACGACAGCACGACGAGGAGACAATAAATGACCAGCACTTTCAAGTTCACGAATCGCCGGCGCTGGCTGGCTACCGCCGCCGGTGTCGCAGCGATGTCGTTCGCGGCGAGTCCCGCGCTGGCGCAGATCGAGATCCGTCTCGGCCATGTCGGCGAGCCCGGCTCGCTGTTCCAGAAAAGTGCCGACGAGTTCGCCAAACGCGCCAACGCCAAACTCGGCGATAAGGCCAAGGTGGTGGTCTTTGGCTCGAGCCAGCTCGGTGGCGACAAGGAACTGCTGCAGAAGCTGAAGCTCGGCACGGTCGAGCTGGCGATCCCGTCGACGGTGATGTCGTCGGAAGTCGATCTGTTCGGCATCTTCGAGATGCCGTATCTGGTCAAGGACCGCGAGCACATGAAACGCATCGAGAAGGATGTGGTGTGGCCGGGCCTGGCGCCGGAAGCGGAAAAGAAGGGACTGAAGGTCGTTGCCGTATGGGAGAACGGCTACCGCCACATCACCAACAACAAGCGGCCGATCAATACGCCGGAAGACCTGAACGGCATCAAGCTGCGCACGCCGGAAGGCAAGTGGCGCGTCAAGATGTTCCAGGCTTACGGGGCCAACCCGAGCCCGATGAAGTTCTCCGAAGTGTTCACCGCGCTGCAGACCGGCGTGATGGACGGCCAGGAAAACCCGTTTACGCAGATCTACAG
>JBFINI010000203.1:0-6100 GCA_041611275.1 Burkholderiaceae bacterium | reverse complement strand
TATCGAATGCTCGGCGATGGCCAGCGAAACGCTCGGCCGCACCTTCGATATTCACGGCGGCGGACCCGATCTCGTGTTTCCGCACCACGAGAACGAGATCGCACAGAGCGAGGGCGCGTTCGGACAGCCGTTCGCCAACGTGTGGATGCACTGCGGCGCGCTGCGGGTCGGCGAGGAGAAGATGTCGAAATCGCTCGGCAACTTCTTCACCATCCGCGACGTGTTGAAGCATTACGGCGCGCTGTGGGGCGAGGCGAGAGCGGCCGAGGTGGTGCGCTACTTCCTCGTGCGCGGCCACTACCGCAGCCAGATCGCCTACGATGAGTCGCTGTTGGCCGACGCGAAGACCGCGCTCGATCGCCTTTACATCGCGCTGCGTGATACACCGCCGGCGGCTGGAGAGGTGGACTGGAACGAGCCGCATGCACAACGGTTCGCGGCGGCGATGGACGACGACTTCAATACGTCGGTCGCGGTGGCGGCGCTGTTCGAACTCGCCACTGAGATCAATCGCAGCAAGTCCGCAGAACTGGCGCGGCAACTAAGAGGGCTGGGCGGCGTGCTTGGCATGCTCCAGAAGGAGCCGACCGATTACCTGCGCGGCGGGGCGTCGAGAACTGCGACTGCTGCGCTTGATGCCGTGGTCAGCGACCCAACGCGGCCAAAAGACGCGCACGAGGCCGCAATCGACAACCTGATTGCTCAGCGCGCCGCCGCGAAGAATTCGAAGAACTTCGCCGAGGCCGATCGCATCCGCGCTGAACTCGCCGCGCAGGGCATCGTGCTCGAAGACGGCCCGTCGGGGACGACGTGGCGGCGGCAGTAGCCAGACAGTGACCCGTCCGGCCTACTGGCTGCGCGCGCGTCGCGCTCTGGCAACGGCCGACCCGGTCATGGCGCGCATCATCCGTCAGCATCCACGGGTGGCGTTGGCCTCGCGCGGCGATGCGTTCGCCACGCTGGCGCGCTCGATCGTCGGCCAGCAGATCTCGGTCAAGGCGGCCGATGCGGTGTGGTCGCGACTGACGGCAACTTGCCCGGTGCTGGCACCGTCGGCGCTGCTGCGCCGTCGGCCCAGCACATTGCGCGGCTGCGGGCTGTCGGAGCGCAAAACCGAGTACCTGCGGGATCTGGCGGCACACTTCGCCGATGGCCGAGTCGATCCGGCAACGTTCGCGGCGATGAGTGACGAGGCGATCATCGAGCGGCTGACCGACATCCGCGGCATCGGCCGCTGGACCGCCGAGATGTTCTTGATCTTTAACCTTTTGCGGCCTAATGTCCTGCCGCTCGATGACCTCGGGTTGCTGAAGGCCATAAGTCTGCATTACCTGGACGGGGTGCCGACGCGTGAGTTGCTGGCGCGGGCGGGCAGGCAGCAGGTGCAGGCGCTGGCGGCAGCGTGGGCGCCCTGGGCCAGCGTGGCCACCTGGTATCTGTGGCGAAGCCTCGATCCGGTGCCGGTGGAGTATTGAGAAGAGAAAGAATGGCAAAGACGACGTTCCTGGATTTTGAGCAGCCGATCGCCGAACTCGAAACGAAGATCGAGGAGCTGCGCTTCGTGCAGGACGATTCGGCGGTCGATATCTCGGAGGAGATCGAGCGGCTGCAGAAGAAGAGCCAGGCGCTGCTGAAGGACATCTACGCCAAGCTGACGCCGTGGCAGGTCTCGCAACTGGCCCGCCACCCGCAGCGACCCTACACCCTCGATTACATCAACGACATCTTCAGCGATTTTCACGAGCTGCACGGTGATCGCAGCTTTGCCGACGATGCATCGATCGTCGGCGGCATGGCCCGCTTCAACGGGGCGCCGGTGATGGTGCTGGGCCATCAGAAGGGTCGCGACACCAAGGAGCGCACGGCGCGCAATTTCGGCATGAGCAAGCCAGAGGGCTATCGCAAGGCGCTGCGGCTGATGAAACTGGCCGAGAAATTCGGCTTGCCGGTTTTCACCTTCGTCGATACGCCAGGCGCGTATCCCGGCGTTGACGCCGAGGAGCGGAGCCAGTCGGAGGCCATTGGTCGCAATCTGGCCGAAATGTCGCACCTGAAAGTGCCCATCGTCGCCACCATCATCGGCGAGGGCGGCTCAGGTGGCGCGCTGGCCATCGCGGTGGCCGATCATGTGCTGATGCTGCAGTTCGCCACCTACTCGGTGATCTCCCCGGAAGGTTGCGCCTCGATCCTGTGGAAAAGCGCCGAGAAAGCGCCGGAGGCGGCCGAGGCACTGGGGCTGACCGCGCACCGGTTGAAGGCGCTCGGGCTGATCGACCGCATCGTCGCCGAGCCACTGGGCGGCGCCCACCGCGACCCGAAACAGATGGCCACGCTTCTGAAGCGCGCGCTGGCCGACAGTCTGCGCCAGTTCCAGGCAATGAAACCGAAGGAACTGCTTGCCGCGCGGCAGGCCCGTCTGCTCGGCTATGGCAAGTTCAAGGAAACGACCCCCGAAGCTTGATCCGGTCGAGCGTCGTCTGCTCGATGCGCTGCGGGCGGCGGTCGCGGACACCGAAACGCTGCCGGCAACGGCAGCCGAGTCTCGCCGCCGGCGCAGCCAGCAGCCGCTGATCATCGCGGTCAGTGGCGGTCGCGATTCGACGGCATTGCTCGACGCCGCGTGCCGGCTGCGCGGCAACCGCGTACCCGGTTTCCAGCATTTGCTTGCTCTGCATGTGCATCATGGGCTGCTGGCCGAGGCGGACGCCTGGGAGCAGTTCTGCCAGCAGACGTGCGCACGACTCGAGGTGCCGCTGCAAGTCAGCCGGGTGAAGGTGGTTGCCGACGGGCGGGGGACCGAAGACGCGGCGCGGGCCGCCCGCTATGCCGTGCTGGCCGACGCGGCGCGTGCGCAGGATGCCCGCGCCGTGCTCACCGCACACCATCTCGACGATCGCGTCGAGACGTTTCTGATCCACTGGATGCGCGGCGCCGGACTCGACGGCCTAACGGGCTTTGCCGCGATGCGGCCGTTCGCCGATGGCGGCACGGCGCTGTTGCGGCCCTGGCTGGCGGTGCCTCGCAGCGAAATCGCGCATTACGTCGCGCACCGTGAGTTGGCGTACGTCGAAGATCCAAGCAATGCCGATGCCCGTCTTCTACGCAGCGCGCTGCGCGCCAAGGCGCTGCCGGCGTTGCGGTCGGCGCGGCCGGGGTTCTTGCGCGCGGCAGCCCGCTCGCTTGAATTGCTGGCCGAGGCGGCCGAGGCACTGCACGAATGGTCCATCGCCGACCTCTCTGCGTGCACGGAAGATGCGCCCCCCGGAATGCTGCGGCTCGATCGCCTGTCCGTCTTGCCGCCGGGACGGCGCGCGATCACGGTGCGCGCGTGGCTGGCCGAGCACGATGTCGAGCTTCCTTCACGCGCGCGACTGGCCCAGATCATCGGGCAGGCGCTCGGCGCGCGTGCCGATGCACGGATGAAGGTGCGACTGGGCGCGTGCGAGGTGCGCCGGCATCGTGGGTTGCTGCTGCTGCGCGCGGCGCAGGACGATCACCGCAGTGAAGTGACCGTGCGCTGGCGCGGCGAGCCGGAGCTTGCAGTGCCGGAATGGGGCGGTGTGCTGCGCTTCGATGCCGTCGACGGCGAAGGCTTTGAGGCTGACTGGCTGCGTGCAGCGCCGCTGCATCTGCGCGGGCGCGGCGGCGGCGAACGGTTCAAGCCGCACCCGCTGCGGCCGTCGAAAACGCTGAAACGGCTGTTCCAGGATGCCGGCATCGCCGAGTTCGAGCGCGCCGCGCTGCCGCTCATCTGGCGTGCTGAGCGATTGATCTACGTGGCCGGACTCGGTGCCGACGCGCGGCTGGTCGAAGCGGGAAAAGCGCGCGTGCGGATCGATTGGCAGGCCGACGCCGAACTGCTCGACGCGCACTGAAGCTTGCGCTTCATCAATGGCGCGCGCCGAGGGAAATTGACCGGCTCCGTATAATTCGCGGCTGTTCATGCGCACAAGAATCCGCAGCGGGGGCGGTAGCCGACAATGGCATTGATCGTTCACAAGTACGGCGGCACCTCGGTCGGCAACGTCGAGCGAATAAAGAACGTCGCGCGCCGGCTGGCCAAGTGGCAGCGCGCGGGCCATCAACTGGTGGTTGTGGTCTCGGCGATGAGCGGCGAGACCAACCGGTTGATTGCGCTGGCCAAGGAAATCCAGCCCAGCCCCGATGCGCGCGAGCTCGACGTGGTGGCCTCCACCGGCGAGCAGGTGACGATCGGCCTGCTGGCAATGGCGCTGAAGGACATGGGCCTGAAGGCCAAGAGTTACACCGGGTGGCAGGTGCACGTGCTGACCGATAGCGCCTTCACCAAGGCAAGGATCCTGGAGATCGACGAGAAGAAGATCCGCGCCGACCTGGCCGCGGGCAACATCGTCGTCGTTGCCGGCTTCCAGGGCGCCGACGAGTTCGGCAACGTAACCACGCTCGGCCGCGGCGGCTCGGACACTTCCGCGGTGGCGCTGGCAGCGGCTTTGCGCGCCGACGAGTGCCTGATCTACACCGATGTCGACGGTGTCTACACGACCGACCCGCGCATCGTTCCGGAAGCTCGTCGGTTGAAAACCGTCACCTTCGAGGAGATGCTGGAGATGGCCAGCCTCGGCTCGAAGGTGCTGCAGATCCGCTCGGTCGAGTTTGCCGGCAAATACAAGGTCAAGCTGCGCGTTCTCTCGAGCCTGACCGATGCGGACTCGCCGCTCGAGGAAGAGGCCAATTCCGGCACGCTGATCACGTTCGAGGAAGACAAAGTCATGGAAAAGGCCGTCATCTCCGGCATCGCCTTCGCCCGCGACGAAGCGAAGATCACGCTTACCCGCGTGCCCGATCGCCCCGGCATCGCCTACCAGATCCTCGGCGCGATCGCCGAGGCCAACATTGATGTCGACATGATCGTGCAGAACATCAGTGTCGACGGCATGACCGATTTTTCGTTCACCGTGGCGCGCGGCGAATACGCCAAGGCGATGGACGTGCTCAACACCAAGGTCAAGGCGCACATCGGCGCCACCGACATCATTGGCGATCCGAAGATCTGCAAGGTCTCGGTGGTGGGCATCGGCATGCGCTCGCACGTTGGCATTGCCAGCCTGATGTTCCGCACGTTGTCGGAAGAGGGCATCAATATCCAGATGATCACCACTAGCGAGATCAAGATCTCGGTGGTGCTCGACGACAAATATCTCGAACTCGCCGTGCGCGCCCTGCACAAGGCGTTCGGGCTCGAGCAGCAGCCCGCCTGAACGGGCAGGCTGGAGCAGGGCGCGGCCGCGCTAAACTGCGCGCTTTCCGGCGCAGCGCGTCGGCAAGAGAACACCGGAGACGTGGCCGAGAGGTCGAAGGCACTCCCCTGCTAAGGGAGCATGCGCGCAAAAACGTGCATCGACGGTTCGAATCCGTCCGTCTCCGCCAATCACGATCGCCCCGCTACGGGGCTTTTTTTTGCTGCTCTATTCTCGTGCGCGCTGCGTTGATGCGTCGCCTCATCGCGGAGACGGCCGAGCGCCAGGTCTTCGCCAAGCCGAAGGGGTTTCGCACCGATCATCTTGTGCGGCCGGGAATGTGTCCTGAACAGCGCTCGTCGTCGAAGGGTAACTCGGGGGCATCGTCCGGATGCAGTCGCGACCAGGCGTGAAACGCGTGAAAGTCGCCGCCGAACGCCTGCTGCAGCAGCGTTTCATAAACCAGCGAGCAGGCCGCGATTTCGCCCGGCCCCAACGAGCCGAGGCTGGCTCGACGAGAGCAACCGATGTAGAGCTGCTTCAGGCAAGGTTCAGATAGTTGGTTCAGGCTGCTAACCAACCGAGCATCACCCGGAGGCGGCTCGACGACAGGTGCTGCCGACTGGCAGCCGCCAAGTAACAAAGTGGCCAGCCAGGCAAGCAAAGGAGCTCGGGTCGACGGCAAGTTCACGGCTTATGCAATGAGGCGCGCGACGGAGAGGGCGACCGGGTACAAACTGGGCACGAGCAGCGGGTCCGATTTTCGCGCAGGCACCGAGCACGCCGTTTGCTGCGCTTCTTTCACTAGATGCACGTGCGCGAGCGCTACGGATCGCAGCGGTGGAGCATGTACAATCCGCGCTCGCGCGCGCCCGTAGCTCAGT
>JBFINI010000202.1:0-6136 GCA_041611275.1 Burkholderiaceae bacterium | reverse complement strand
GCCGCCTGCAGCATCCGTTCGAGGTGCCAGGGGCCCGGCGTCACCGTGGTGGCGAAGGTGCCGGTCGCAGGCCCGGTGCCACCGCCGAGCATCGTCGTGATGCCGCTGGCCAAGGCGTCGTCGATCTGCTGCGGGCAGATGAAGTGAATGTGCGAGTCGATGCCGCCGGCGGTGAGAATCATTCCTTCGCCGGCGATGATCTCGGTCGCCGGACCGATGACAATGGTGACCGCCGGCTGGATATCCGGGTTGCCGGCCTTGCCGATGGCAGCGATGCGGCCGTTCTTGATGCCGATGTCGGCCTTGACGATGCCCCAGTGGTCGATGACGAGCGCATTGGTGATCACCGTGTCGGCGCAGTCCTTCGACATGCGCTGCGACTGCCCCATGCCGTCGCGGATCACCTTGCCACCGCCGAACTTCACCTCTTCGCCGTAGACGGTGAAATCGCGTTCGACCTGGGCGACGAGCGCGGTGTCGGCAAGGCGGATGCGGTCACCCACCGTCGGTCCGAACATCTCGGCATAGGCCTGGCGCGAGACCTTCATCGGCGCGCTCCCTTCTTTGCAGCCTTCTTCGCGGGCGCCTTCTTCGCCGCGGCCTTCTTCATCGCCTTCGCCTCGAGCGGCCCCATCACCTTGCCGTTGAAGCCATAGACGATGCGGCTCCCCGCCAGCGCCACCAGTTCTACCTCGCGCTCCTGCCCCGGCTCGAAGCGCACGGCGGTGCCGGCGGCAATGTTCAGACGAAAACCGCGCGCCGCATCGCGGTCGAAGCGGAGCCGCTCGTTGGTTTCGAAGAAATGGAAATGCGAGCCGACCTGGACCGGCCGATCGCCGCTGTTGGCCACCGTCAGCTTCAACGTCCTGCGGCCGGCGTTCAATTCGATCTCGCCGCCAGCCGCAAGCAGTTCACCGGGAATCATGGCCGTGCCCGAACGGCCGTCCGAAGGGCACTGAGCGCACCCTTGGGGAGCAGCGAACGCAGTAAACGTGAGAGCCTCATCATCGTCCCCTGGCAAAAAGCGTCTTGTAGTAGATGGCGTTGGCGCGCCACTCGCCCTGCGGGCTGCAGGCGTACTGCGGCAAGCCGCCGATGCAGCGGTAACCCAGCGCGCGATAGAACTGCTCGGCGGTTGATCCGGCTTCGGTATCGAGATACAGCAACCCGCGCTGCAGCCTGAGCGCCTCGTCCTCGACAGCCTGCATCAGCTTGCGGCCGAGGCCGCTCCGGCGCACCCGCGTATGCACGAGCAGCTTCTGCACCTCGGCGCGGTTCAGGCCATTCATCTTGGTGGCGAGTTCGAGCTGCACGGTAGCAACCAACGTGCCGTCGAGCTCCGCCACCCAAAGAAGCCGGTGGCCGGCGCTGATTGATGGCGCGAGGCTGTCCCAGTACTGGCCCGCCTCGATGCGCGACATCGGCAGCAAGAAACCGACCGATGAGCCGTGTTCGACGGCGTCGATCAGCACGTCGATCAGAGCTTCGCGCGCCGCCGGCAATTCCATCGCCGCCAGGCGTTGAATGGCAAGACCTTTTGCGACCGCGTGCGACGGATCAGTCGCCGCCGGAGGGTCGCGTCGCGGGGGCAGGGCTGACTTCACGCGGCCGCCCGTCAGGCAATCGGGTGGTGCACGGTGACAAGCTTGGTGCCGTCGGGAAAGGTGGCCTCGACCTGGATGTCGGGGATCATTTCGGCCACACCGTCCATCACATCGGCGCGCGTCAGCAACGTGGTGCCGTAGCTCATCAGATCGGCGACTGTCCTGCCGTCGCGCGCGCCTTCGAGGATCGCCGCGCTGATGAAAGCGACCGCCTCCGGGTAGTTGAGCTTCAGCCCCCTGCTCTTCCGCCTTTCAGCGAGCAGGCCGGCGGTGAAGATAAGCAGCTTGTCCTTTTCGCGCGGCGAAAGTTCCATTCCGTGGCTCCGTCAATGCCGTTCTGCGCGAGTGTCGCGGTGGACGCGGTGCACTGCTACTAGTTGCGCCGAATGATTCCGCAGGCCAGCGGCGGCCCGGATGCGCCGTCCGGCTGCGTCAGGTAGTCGTCCGGGCCACCGCTGACGATGACGCCACGGCCGATCACATTCCTTGCGCCCTCGGTAAGCGACAGCGCGCCGGTTTCGTAAACATAGATGACATTGCCCTCGCCGTCGGTGCGCAGGTTGGGCAGGTCGCCCGCGTGGTGCGCTCCGCGGCCGGGCCGACCATGCGCCGCGCCGCCGGGATTGAAGTGCCCACCGGCCGAACCGTCGCCGCCGCGGCAGTCGCCTTTTTCGTGCACATGCAGGCCGTACTCGCGGTGCGGTGCGAGTCCGATGAAATCGGCGCGCACGACAACCGCCGCGCCGAATTGCGCGAAGGTCACCTTGCCTTCAACGGGACTGCCCGGCACGCCCCCCACTCGCGCGACTGCGGTAGCGTCCGCTGTGCCCAGCACTCGCGAGGCGATGTCGAAGCCGCCACCGTCGCCGCGCGTCGATGAGCAGCCGTTGATCAGCGCCGCGGCCATGATGGCGACGAATGCGATATTTGCGGTGTGGCTTGGCGGCATGGCGTGTCCCCGATCGCGCGAGTGCGACGGCTGCCGAAGAATAGCCAAGGACGTGATCGGCTCGCCTTCATCACGATCAGGTCGCCCAGATGCGCGGCTTGACCGCAGCTCGGCCGGCGAAGACCAGCGGCCGCAACTCGCACCATACGGCCTCCAGCGCACGCCGCACCGCTTGCGCCGTGCCGCCGAGTGTGCGCGCCAGCAGCAGGCGCGGTGCCAGCAGGGTCAGCGGCGCGGCATCGGCCGCAAGACGCTGCCGTAGCGCTTCGAGTTGCGTTTCGCTCCACGCCGGGCCCGCCGCCCACAGACAGCCGAACACGCTATTGCCGGCCAGTCCGATCGGCGAATCGAGCAGCGCATCGCCGCCCGTGAGTCGCGTGCGCTCGACCCACTGCAGCCGGTCGGCCTGCCGCAGCCGGATGGTCTGCGCGAAGCCACCGTCGGTGAACGATTCACCGGACGCGGTGCGGCCGAGTGCGACGATGTCCCAGCCGAGCATCGCCGCATCCTCGGCCAGATCGAGATCGATCTCGGAGCGCACCTGGGCGCGGTCGAAGACGATGGCTTCCTGCGGCAGCCATTCGATACTGCCCTGAACCGCCAGACGGATGTGCTGCGAGGCGAGGCGGCCGTTGGCTTTGTACCAGCGTGTGGCGCCCGGCGTAGTGATCAGCGCCTGCGCGCCGCAAGAGACGCTGACATCAATCGACAGCGCGTCGCCGCCAGCGATGCCACCCGGGGGATGAACGATCAGCGTGTGGGCGAGATCATCGCCTTCCGGATACAGCGCCTTTTGCACCTGCAGCGGCCCGCTGTGCCGCCGCGCCAGCACGGTGCGGCCATCTTCGCGCCGATAGTCGAGCGCCAGCGTCGCTTGCCAGGGTTGCACGGCGAAAGAATCTTGTCTCTTAAATGGTGATCAGGTCGCGAACGTTCTTCGCCTGCATTTCGGCTCCAGGTCCGGCGTGCGTGATCTTGCCGCGCGACATGACGGCGTAGGCATCGGCGAGCGATTCTGCGAAGTCGTAATACTGCTCCACCAGCAGCACCGCCATTTTGCTCTTTGCCGCCAGCACGCGGATCACCGCGCCGATCTCCTTGATGATCGACGGCTGGATACCTTCGGTCGGCTCGTCGAGGATCAGTACGCGCGGGTTCGCCGCCAGCGCGCGGCCGATCGCCAGTTGCTGCTGCTGACCGCCGGACAGATCGCCGCCGCGGCGCTTGAGCATCTGCTTGAGCACCGGGAAAGTCTCAAGAATGTGCTCGGGCAGCTTGCGCGCGGCGCGACCTGACACCGGGGCCAGCCCCATCAGCAGGTTCTCCTCGACCGTGAGCCGGTTGAAGATTTCGCGCCCCTGCGGCACGTAGCCGATGCCGAGCCGCACGCGCTGGTAGGGCGCGAGCCTGCTGATGTCCTGGCCGTCGAGCGTGACCCTGCCGCTGCGCGACGGCACCAGCCCCATTGCGGTCTTCAGCAGCGTGGTCTTGCCAACCCCGTTGCGGCCGAGCAGCACCGTGCAGGCGCTGTCGTTCACCTGCAGGCTGACGTCGCGCAGGATGTGGCTGCCGCCGTAGAACTGGTTCAGACCGTCGATGGTCAGCATCGCGCTCAGCGTCCCAGGTAGACCTCGATGACGCGCTCATCGGCCTGCACTGCGCGCATCGGTCCCTCGGCGAGCACGCTGCCTTCGTGCAGCACGGTCACCTTGCGCGCAATCTGGCTGACGAACTCCATGTCGTGCTCGACGACGACGATCGAATGCGAGCCTTCGAGTTCGAGGACCAGTTCGGCTGTGTGCGCGGTCTCGGCATCGGTCATGCCGGCCACCGGCTCGTCGAGCAGGATCAACTCCGGCTCCTGCACCAGCAGCATGCCGATTTCGAGCCATTGCTTCTGCCCGTGCGACAGCGATCCGGCGATCCGGTCCTCGGCGCCTTCGAGGCGGATCGTCTTCAGCGTGCGGGCAATCCGCTCGCGGCTCTCCGCCGTCAGCCGCGCCAGCAGCGTCGGCCTGACGCGCTTGTCGGTCTTCATCGCCAGTTCGAGGTTCTCGAACACCGTGTGGTTCTCGAACACGGTCGGCTTCTGGAACTTGCGGCCGATGCCCAGGCGGGCGATCTCGGTCTCCGGCAGCCGCGTCAGGTCGAAGGTCTGGCCGAAAAACGCCGTGCCGGCATCGGGGCGGGTCTTGCCGGTGATCACATCCATCATCGTCGTCTTGCCGGCGCCATTCGGGCCGATGATGCAGCGAAGCTCGCCGCGCTCAACAGTCAGGCTCAGTTTGTTCAGCGCCTTGAAGCCGTCGAAGCTCACCGAGACGTCGTCGAGATACAGGATCGGGCCGTGCGAGGTGTCGACGCGGTTTGGATCGAGGTGATGGCCATAGCCGGAACCGGCGGTGCCCGAAAGGCTGTGCATCGCTGTACTCACGGCTTGGCTCCGCTCGGCAAACCCAGCGGCGGCAGCTCGACAGTCGATTGCCGCGCCGTTGCCTGCATCGCGCTGCGTGCCGCGGGCGGCGGCTCGACAGGCGCAGCCTGTGTTTCAGTCGCGGCTTCGACGACTGTCCGCCGCGCGCGCAACTTTTCGAACAGGCCCATCAGTCCGCGCGGCAGCAGCAGCGTGACCAGCACAAAGAGCCCGCCGAGGAAGAACAGCCAGAACTCCGGATAGGCGACAGTGAACCAGCTCTTGGCGCCGTTCACGGCAAAGGCGCCGAGGATCGGTCCGAACAGCGTGCCGCGGCCGCCGACCGCCGCCCAGATGGCGATCTCGATCGAGTTGGCCGGGCTCATCTCGCTCGGGTTGATGATGCCGACCTGCGGCACATAGAGCGCGCCGGCGATGCCGCTCATCACCGCCGCGAGCGTCCAGACGAAGAGCTTGAAATACAGTGTGCGATAGCCGAGAAAAAGCAGCCGCGACTCCTGATCGCGGATTGCGGTCAGCACGCGGCCGAGTTTGCTGGCGATGACCCAGCGCGCGAGGATGAGCACGCCGAGCAGATACAGGCCACTGAGCACGTAGAGCAGCGTGCGCATCTCCGGCGCGGTGATCGGAAAACCGAGAATTCGCTTGAAGTCGGTGAAGCCGTTGTTGCCGCCGAAGCCCATGTCGTTGCGGAAGAAGGCCAGCATGGCGGCGAAGGTCAGCGCCTGCGTGATGATCGAGAAGTAAACGCCCTTGATCCGCGAGCGGAAGGCGAAGAAACCGAAGACGAAGGCGAGCACGCCCGGCAAGAAGATCACCAGCAGCATCGTCCACAGGAACGAATCGGATCCGGCCCAGTACCAGGGCAGTTCCTTCCAGTCGAGGAACACCATGAAATCGGGCAGGTCGACACCGTAGACGCCGTCGCGACCGATCTGCCGCATCAGGTACATGCCGAAGGCATAACCGCCAAGGGCGAAGAACAGCCCCTGGCCCAGCGACAGGATGCCCGTGTAGCCCCAGATGAGATCCATGGCCAACGCCACCACCGCAAAGCACATGAACTTGCCGGCGAGCGTGATCCAGAAGCTCGAGACGTGCAGCGCGTGCTCAGTCGGCAGCGCCAGGTGCAGCAGCGGCACAACGACG
>JBFINI010000201.1:0-6151 GCA_041611275.1 Burkholderiaceae bacterium | reverse complement strand
CACGACGACCTCGCGCCCCTGGTAGTAGCCGAGGCGTCTGGCCAGCGGCATCGGCACCGCGATGCGCGAGGCCCCAGTGTCGACCATGAAGCGGACCGCTTCGCCGTCGATGGTGCCGTCGACGAAGTAATGGCCATTGGTCGAGCGCGGCAGCAGCAGCGTGCCGTCCCCCGCGCGGCTTGTCGCTGCCGGAGCCGACGAGGCACTGCCGATCGTCGCTACGACCGGCGCATCGCGCGTGCGCAGCGAGAAGCCGGTCGGATGGTCGGGATCGGAGGTGATGTCGACCGTCAACTGTGACGACGCGACGATTTCGAGCGGTGGCGAGATGACCGTTCGCTGCTCGCGCACGAATCGCCAGCCGCGATCGCACCACGCCGCGCCATTGCGCAGCCGCCATGCGTGTGCGCCGACCGGCAGATCGAGCGTCGCTTCTGCGTTGGCGGGCACGGCGATACTGAGCTTGACCTCGTCACCGTGCAGAAGATCGACGATGCGGTCGGCCGGCGTTCGATTGACGAACGTCGTGATCGACTTGCGCGGTGCATGCCGCTGCCATTCGTCCTCGCCGGCAAGCGCGCCGGCGGCTGGAAAGGCGTCGCTGCAGGCCAGCGATGGCCAGCCACGCGTGCTGTCGCTCTTGCCGGCGATCAACGGCGACCAGCGGCTGAGTACGGCGAGGCCGTCGCCCTTGCCGACCCAGTAAGCCAGGCCGAGCAGACAGGCGGCGAGCAGCGCAATGCGCGCCGGCCGCCGACGCTTCACCGCCGGCGTGGCGCGTGCGCCGGCGCTGCGGCGGGCCCGCTCCTTGCACCAGTCGCGATCCTGTACGCCCATCGAGGTTCCGTCGATCTGCCACGCGGCAGATCAGGGCAGGAGTGTGCGCCCGGTACGTTCGGCCGGACTTTGTCGCTTGCTGCCAGGCCCGCGTCGCGCGCGCCGATCAGAGCAGGGCGTCGACATGCTGCATCGACTTCTGCCGTGCGCGGGTCAGCGCGCTGTCCAGCCGGGTGAGGGTCGTCTCGACGATGCCATGCTGCGGATCACAGACGATCAGTTGCTCGCAGTACGGAGCGAACAGGGTCGGTCGATCATCGAGCGCCAGCCACGGCCGTTGCTCGTCGCCGCTGGCGCGCAGCCATTGCATGCACTCGGCGTGGCGGCGGTAGGGCACGAGCGGCGAGGGCGCGTCGCCGAATGCGAACGGCGGCGTCACATCGATCACCCGTTCGCGCAACGCCTGCGGCAGCCGCTCGTTCAGCTCATTGAGCGTGCACTGCGTTCGCCAGGAGGTCGACAGCACGATCGACACTTCAGGATACCGATCGAGCACCTCGGCCAGCGACGGCGCCCGCTCGAACAGCCGCGCCTCATCGAAGCACGGGTCGGGATGCAGCACGCCGTCAAAATCGAGAAACAGGATCATCGACTGCCCGGCCAGGAGAAGGAGCGATTGCTTGCCTTCCGCGCATGTCGCGGCAGGTCGATTTCAATCTAGCAAGCGCTCGGGCGCCCGAACACTATCCGGGCGTACGAGCCGATCGGCTGATGCGGGCGGCGTTCTACTGCCTGGCGCTGAGGATGGCGCTGTCGGCGGCGTTGGTCGGGTCCGCTCGTGCGACGGCAGAAAGGGCGTCGATGCGGCCGAGCGCATAGCTGCGCGCCGCGGCCGGAAGCCGAGAATCAGCGGTGGCACGCCGATACGCATCGAGCGCCGCGGCCGACTGATTCAGCGCCTCCAGCGAGATGGCCAGGCCAACCCACCAGTGTGAGGGCGCGTTCGACGCACGCAGCGCGCGCTTGTAATCATCGACGGCGCGCGAGTGATCGCCCGCGCGCTGGGCGATGCCGCCGGCCAGCGCCTCATGGGCGGCGTCACGCGCGGCTTCGGGCACGCGATCCAGCGTGGATAGCGCCGCGCCGGCATCGCCGAGCTCAATCTGCAGACGCGCGGCCAGTGCGGCGAATCGCGCCGGCTCGATCGTGCTGCCCACCAGCAGCGTCTGCAGCGCGAGGTCGCGCCGACCGGATTCGGCCTGCAGTGCCGCCAGGGTGGCGCGCGCCTTGCCGTGGTCTGGCGCCTGTTGCAGCACTTGTGCCAGCACCGTCATTGCCTCGACGTTGCGTCCGCGGGAGATCAGCTCGGCGGCGCGAGCTTCGAGCGCGGCAAGCGGATTCGCCGGGCGAGTGACGATCGACGTGTCGCTGGCCGGCAGCGTTGAAGTCGCTGGTGCCGTTGCCGGCCGGGCCGATACTTGTGTGGCGGAGCGCGCCGGCGCGGAATCGTTTGTCTGTGCACCGCGCTCCGTCGTTGCGATTCGCGCTTTCGGCGTATCGGCCGCCTGTGGCCGAAGTGACGGCGGCGGAAGCTCACGGGTTGCGGTCGGCATCGTCTCGCGCTGCTCGGGCCGTGCGACCAGCGTGTCAACCGGCACCGACTTGTGCGTGCTTCGGTTGCCTGCATCGCCGTCTGCCGGCGGTGCCGTCGTTGATTCGACTGGCGGCTGCGCCACCGGCGTTGCCGTTATGGGGGCCAGCGCGGCGAACTGTTGCGCGCCCAAGGGTTGGGGTGCACGGGCGTACTCGTCCAGGCGCTGCTCGTACCAGAAATGGCCGGCTACCGTCGCAGCGACGACGGCGGCAGCGCCGGTCCAGACGGCACCACGAATCAGTTTCGAGCCGCGAGCGATGTCCTTTCTTGGCAAGGCCAGCAGTCGCACGACGGGCGCCGCCCGCTGTTTGTGAGGCTCGTCGTCTCGCGCCGCCGCCTCGTCGACAGCACCGCGGCGCTCGAGGTCCTGCAGCATCTGGTTCAGCACGCTCATTGACCGGCCTCGTCAGCGCGGGCGTGCGGCTTGTCCGGCAAGCGATGCGAATGGCTCATGACAGGGCTCCGACCCGCCGCTGTGTCAGCCAGGCCGCAATCCGGGCAGCAATACCCAGCGGCGCGGCGCTCGGCGTATCGCGCGCGGCCAGTTGCACGTGCGCGGGCGTGGCGCGCAGCGCGCCTTCGCCATAGGCGAGCAGCAACGCCTTGTGGGCGACGATGTTGATCAGCCGCGGCACGCCGCGGGTTGCGCGATGAACCAGCTTGGTGACCTGCGGCCCGAACAGTTCGCCGCCGCGATGCCCGGCCACGCGCAGCCGATGGGCGAGGTAGCGCTCGGTCTCGGCCAGCGACAGGTTGGTCAGCGTGTAATGAAAGGCGATGCGGCTGGCCAGCTGGCGCATGTCGGGCAGGGCCAGTCTCTCGTCGAGCTCGGGCTGGCCAAACAGGACGATCTGGATCAGCTTGCGCTTTTCGGTTTCGAGGTTCGACACCAGCCGCAACGCTTCGAGCGAGTCGCGCGGCATGGCCTGCGCTTCGTCGAGGCAGACGACGACGCGACGGGCTGCGGCGGCTCGATCGAGCAGGTGCCGATTCAGCGCCGCCATCAGCGCATGCTCGGAGGTATCGCTGCGCAGCACCAGGCCCAGTTCGCTGCTGACGGCCAGCAGCAGCGAACGCGAACTCAGGCACGGATTGGGAATATAGGCGGTATCGCATGGCGAGCGCTGTGCCGCCAGCGCGGCCAGCAGTCGGCGGCAGGCGAGCGTCTTGCCGGTGCCCACTTCGCCGGTGATCTTGATGAACCCCGCGCCGTCCTGGATCGCCAGCAGCAGCGTGGCGAGCGCCTCCTGCTGCGCACGCGAGCCGAACGCAAAGGCCGTATCCGGAGTGATCGAAAACGGCGCCGCGTCGAGTTGGAAGTGTTTCAGGTACATGCGGTCGATCGATGGTTGCGCGTGGCTACAGCCTGCCGCCGGGCTGCGTCATTGCCTGCAGCCGCTGCAGTGATTCGTCGCGCAGCGCATTGGTCTGCGCGTCGGAATGGATGACGGTGGGTTTGAGCAGGATCACCAGTTCGTGCTTGTCGACTTCGCGATTGCTCGAGCCGAACAGGCTGCCGAGGATCGGCAGCTCGCCGGCCACCGGCACCTGGTTGCGGTCGATAGAGCGGCTCGACTTCATCAGTCCGCCGATGGCGACAATCGCGCCGTCGCGCACGCGCACGATGGTGTCGGTCTCCGACACAGTGCTGGAGGCGAGCGGCAGCGTGATCGAGCCGCCCAGGGTGCCAAGGTTCAGCACCTTGGTGCGCTCGGCCACGCTGGATACCGACGGATGCACGTGCAGGATGATGTTGGCGTCCTCGTCGATCTGCGGCGTGACGTCGAGCGCGATGCCGGAGAAGAACGGCTGCACGGTGATCGTCGGCGAAGTGACGTTGCCGCCGGCCGCCGAAGTGGTCGTGTTGGTGGTGATGCCGGTGACGAAAAAATCATCGGTGCCGACTTTGAGCACCGCCTTCTGGTTGTTCAGCGTGGCGATGCGCGGGCTCGACAGCACCTGCACGTTGCCCTGTGTTTCGAGGAACTGGATCAGCGCAGCGAAGTTGCTGGTCTGGAAGGCCAGGCCGAACAGGCCGGAGGCGGCTGAACTGGCCAGGTCGAGCGCGGTGCCTGGCGCGGAGCTCAACGCTCCGCTGGCAAGATCGCCGCTGGTGCCGAGCGTGGTGCCCGGATTGATCAGCCCGCCGCTGCCGCGATGGTTGTTGCCGCTGCGGAAGGCTGCCCAGTTGATGCCCGCCTGCGCGCCGTCGCGCAGGCGAACGTCGATGATCTTGGCTTCGAGCATCACCTGCCGCTCGATATTCAGCCGCGAAGCGCGCAGGTAGTGTTCGACCGCACGCTGCTCCTTTGGCAGTGCGCGCACGACGATCACGCCCGATTGCGGCGAAACGATCAGCTGGCGGCCATCTTTCTCGCCGATCAGCAGCTTCAGCGACGCTTCGAGTTCGGCCCACAGGTCGTTCTTGGTCTGCGTGGTGATGCGGCTCGATTCCTGGGTGGTGATCGTCGGGCTCTGCGCCGTCGGTGTGTTCGACGCCGGCTGGCCGGAAGCGGCGGCGTTGGCGATCGAGCCCGAGGTCACACGCACATCGCTGCGGCCGCTGCGGTTGGCGGTCAGGTAGTTGACCTGGTACACGCGCGTCGTCAACGTCGCCGGCTGCACGAAAATGCGCGAGCCTTCGACGCGGTATTCGAAGCCGTACATGTCGCGCAGCGTGTCGAGTGCCTCGACCAGCGTGACATCCTTCAGCGCCACTGTGACCGGCGCGGTTAGTGCCGGATCGACCAGCATCGAGTAGCGGGTGTCCTTGGCCAGCGCGGCGAACACCTGCGCGGCCGGCAGGCCGGAGACATTCAGGTCGAAGCGAGGCTCGGGCCTGGCGGCCAGCGCCGGCAGGGACAGATCCGGCGGCGGTACCAGCGCCTGCGCCAGTTCGGGTGGCGGCACCGGCTTCGGCGCCGGATTCGACGGTTGCGCCAGCGCCTCGCGCACTTCCGGCGCGAGCGCTCGGTGAAGCGTTGAGTCGTGGGTCGCGCAGCCGGCCGTGATCACCACGAGCATCGCCGCCAGGGCGATGCGCGTTGCCCGTGCGGGCCGGTGGTGGCTGGCGCGGCCGGTTGCGGCGTGGGTGAGATGTGGACGTTCGACCGGCTTCATCGGCAACTCCTGCGGTTCTCGCTGTCGCGGCAGCGCACGGCCTGCGCGGCCTGCGGCGCCATTTCGAGCACTTCGCGCTGCTCGCCGCGCGCAAGCCAGACCGCATCGGCGGTCACACGTTCGACACGAAACGTCGTGCCGTTCAGTTCAAGCGATTGACCGGCGCGAACCCAATGGCCGGCCAGCAGTGCACTCATCGTTTCGCCCGGCCCGCGCCGCGTGAGCTGCAGTTGCGGTCGCGCCGCGCTCGCAGCTCTTTCGCCGAGGGCCGGCGTATTCGGCGGCAAGGTCGGGTCGGCGAGCGGCTCGGCCGCCGATGCCGTGATCGAGACAAATGCGCAGGCCAGCGCGCGCATCACAGGCGCAGCCATACCGCCTCTCTCGACAGCGTGAACAGTTCGATGCGGGTGACCGGCACGGCGCCGTCGGCCTTCATGTCGAGCGTGCGCCAGAAGATGCGGTACGGCGCCTGCTGCAGCGATTCCAGGTAGGCCAGCAGATCGAGATAGCGTCCCTCGACGTCGATGCGCAGGCCATGCTCGTACAGCGCAGCGGCATGGCGTCCGGCGCTGCCGTCGACGAGCTTGGGCGCATTGGACT
>JBFINI010000200.1:0-6154 GCA_041611275.1 Burkholderiaceae bacterium | reverse complement strand
CAGTGACTAGCCTGCTGTGGCGCGAGGGAGGCGGAGCGAACCGTGAATTCCCTATGAATCGAGTCGTGGTCTTCGGCCAGCCGGGGGCTTTCGGGCAAGCCCTTTGCACCTACGTCGCCGACCGGCTCGCTAAGCGGCTCGGCGTGCCGAAAGTCACCGCCGCCCCGGCCGATGATCCCGAGGCTGCTCCTTTCGACAATGGCTGGATCGCCATCGTCACCGCCGATCGGGTCTCGTGGGAATTGTTCCGCGCCGCCGATACGGCCATCTGGCTGCACTATCCGGTCTTGGCCGTGGTGCGCGAGTGGCTGCGGCACTTGCGCAGGCGAGCTGCGCTCGTGCTGGCGGCCGGCGCGGCGCCGCGCCTGACCGATCTGCTGGGCAGCCTGCGACACAAGGCCTGGGCCCCCTACGTGCGCCGCTGGCTGCAGGACCCGTCGCTCGCCCACCTGCATATCCATCACCTGCGCAGTCCCGCCGAAACCGACTTCTGGTTGTATGCGCAGGACCATCGACTGGCGCCGATAAGCACTGCACAGCCGGCATAAGCGCCGGCCCGTGCAGCGGGCGTTATCTGCGAAACCGCTCGATTCGCGCGAAGGCCGCCTCCAGCGCCACGCGCAGGGCGGCCGTGCGGATCGGCTTGCGCAACATCAGCGGCTCGAGCCGGCGCTCGGCATCGCGCCCGTCGACGGGCTTGCTGCTGAGGTTCACGCGCAGCACCGCCGAATGCTCGGGATCGCCCGGCCGCGTGCCGCGCGCCAGCAGCACCGCGTCGACCGGAGCCTCGGCGCTGACCGCCCACGGCGCCCTCGGCGCCCACAGCGATTGCACCATCGCGGCGATCTCATCGGCGTCCTGCGCCGAAAAACCGGACAGCCCGAGGCGAAGATTGCGGTGATAGCCGTTCTCGCTCATTGCAGGAACGAACGCATTTCGGCAACCAGTAGTTCGGGAGTTTCCTCGGCGATGTAGTGGCCGCCCGGGGTCGAGCGACCGGTCACTGCACCGGAAGCCTTCACGCGCCAGTCAGTCAGCGGCGCAAACAGCCGGTGCACGACGCCACGCTCGCCCCACAGCACATGCAGCGGACAGGCGATGCGCGCCTGCGCATCGGCGCGATCGTGGGCCAGATCGATCGACGCCGCCGCACGGTAGTCCTCGCACATCGCGTGGATCGCCGCTGGATCGCCGAAACAACGCTCGTATTCCGCCAGCGCGCGTGGGTCGAAGATTTCCAGTCCGTGGCTGCCCCAGCCACCGAGTTTCTTGCGCAGATAGAAGGCGGGAGCGGCGCCGACCAGGGTCTCTGGCAGCGGCGCCGGTTGCGTGAGGAAGAACCAGTGGTAATAGGCCTGGGCGAAGGCCATGTCGGTGCGTTCGTACATCGTCAGCGTGGGCGAGATGTCGAGCAGCAGCAGCCGCTCGACCGCTTGCGGGTGATCGAGCGCCATCCGGTGCGCGACGCGCCCGCCGCGGTCGTGGCCGCAGACGGCAAAGCGGGTGAAGCCGAGCGCGCCCATCAGGGCGACATTCTCGGCCGCGATGACCCGCTTGCTGTAGGCAGCGTGCGAAGCGTCGCTCGGCGGCTTGTCTGAATCACCGTAGCCGCGCAAATCGGGCAGTACCAACGCAAAGTGTTCGGCCAGCAGCGGCGCCACTCGGTGCCACATCACGTGGCATTGCGGAAAGCCGTGCAGCAACAGCAGCGGCGGTTTGCCCGCAGCCAGCGCCAGGTTGTGACGCAGATTGAGCTGAATGCCGCCGATGCGCCGCCGCTCCTGCGCAAAACCGGCAAACCAGTCAGCCATGGTCGTTCTCGTCGAGCATCTGCAGCAGGCCTTCCAAGGCGGCGATGATCGCATCGGTGCGCACGGCGGCGCGATCGCCGCCGAAATGGCGGGTCGTCGCATGCAGGCGCAGTTCGCCGTTGCGTCGCAGTGCCCAGCCGAAACAGACCATCCCGACGGGCTTTGCTTGGCTGCCGCCACCCGGGCCGGCGATGCCGGTGATGCCGACGGCAATCTGTGCATCGCTGGCGATAAGCGCGCCGCGGGCCATCGCCGCCGCGACCGACTCGCTGACCGCGCCGTTGGTGCGTAGATCCTCGGCATCGACCCGCAGCACCTGCCGCTTGGCCGCGTTCGAGTAGGTCACGAACCCGCGGTCGAACCAGCTGCTCGACCCGGCGACCTGCGTGACCGCGAAGGCCACGCCGCCGGCCGTACACGACTCGGCAGTGGTCAGCGTCAACTGCCGGGCAAGCAGCGCTTCGCCAACCTGTTCGGCCAATTGAGCAATCCGTCGTTCCGGCGTCATCCCGGTCCCCAGAGGCGCACGGCGATCGCCAGCACCAGCAGCGTGTAGAAGGCGGCTACCAGATCATCGGCCATGACGCCGGCGCCGTTCTTGAACCGCGCATCGAGCCAGCGGATCGGCGGCGGCTTGACGATATCGAAGAAACGAAAGAGCACGAAAGCGGCGATCAGCAGGATGCCGCCATAGGCAGCGTCGCCGGGCAGCAGCAGCAGCACGATCCAGAAGGCGACAATTTCGTCGATGACGATGTGACTCGAATCGGCCGCATGCAGGCGCCGTCCCGTGATGTCGGCGGCGATCGCGCCGATAATCAGCAGCACCCCCAGCAACAGGCTCCATCGCGCCGAATCGAGCCATTGGTCGATGCGCATGAACAGCAGCCACGCAAGCAGCGTGCCCCAGGTGCCCGGCGCCAAGCGCGGCAGGCCGCTGCCCGCGCCGAGCGCGATCAGATGCCACGGCGAGGCGAGCATGAAGCGCAGCGTCGGCGCCGGCGACCTGCCGGCGGTGCGCGCGCCTTCATGCTCGGGTGTGGTCTCGCTCATCAACGCGCTCGCCGGCCACGTCACTCGGTGAAGTGGTCGAAGGCCCGGTCGGCGATCTGCACTGGCCGTCCGCGGGCATCGCGAACGGCGAGCTCGCCACCGTCGACGATGCTGCCGATTCTCGAGACCACCGATGAGGCCGCCGCCGCGGCTGCATCGACATCGGCCCGTCGATCCGGCGCCGCGGTGAACAGCAATTCGTAATCGTCGCCACCGGCCAGCGCGAAGCGCTGCTGCAGGTCGAGCGGAAGCGAACGAACGGCGGCGCTGCGCGGGATGCGTTCCCACTCGATGAACGCGCCGACGCGCGAGCGCTTCAGGATGTGACCGAGATCGCCGAACAGACCATCCGAGAGGTCGATCGCCGCCGTCGCAATGCCACGCAAGGCGACACCGAGCACAACGCGCGGCTGCGGCCGGTCCATCCGCTCGCTGCAGGCGGTCAGATTCGATGGCGAGAAGGTCACCCCTTCGCCGCGCCGCCAGGCCAACGCCGCGCGGGCATCGCCCAGGGTTCCGGAGACCCACAGATCGTCGCCAAGGCGGGCGCCGGCGCGCGTGCGCGCGAACTGCACCGGCAGATCCCCCAGCGCGGTGATGCAGATCGTCAGCGGGCCGTCGATTCGCGCTGATGCCTGCGCAAGCTGCGGCGCGCGCGTCGTGTCGCCACCGATCAGCGCGCAGCCGTGTTCATCGGCCAGCGCAAACAGCCCGCGCGCAAAGGCCGCAAGCCAGTCCTCGTCGGCGCGCGGCAGCGCCAGCGCCAGCTGAAACGCGCGCGGCGTCGCGCCGGCCGCGGCCAGGTCGGAGAGGTTCACCGCCAGGGCCTTGTGGCCGAGGCATTCGGCGTCGGCGCCGGGCAGGAAATGGCGGCCTTCGACCAGCAGGTCGGTCGTCACTGCCAGCAGCCGCTCGCCGCAGTCGAGCAGTGCGCAGTCGTCGCCAATGCCCTGTCGCACCAGCTCGCCCGAGGCGATGCCGCGTGTGAAGAAACGGTCGATCAGTTCGAATTCGTTCACGACGCCGACTCACCCGTTGCCTTCGGCACGACGCACGCGTGGCAGATCGGCAGCAGCACAGGCATTACCGACGCCGCGCTCACGATTTCAGCGGACAGCTTCTTGCGGGCGCAGCCGGGCGGCGACCTTGTCGAGCACACCGTTGACGTACTTGAAGCCGTCGGTTCCGCCAAAGCTCTTGGCCAGTTCGACCGCTTCGTTGATCACGACGCGATAGGGAATCTCCGGTCGCTGCTGCAGTTCATAGGTGCCGATCAGCAGAATGCCGTGCTCGACCGGCGACAGTTGGCCGGGCTGGCGATCGATGAAGCCGGTGAACTGCGCGCGCAACGCCTCGGCCCCGTCGATCACGCCGTGCAGCACCTCGCGCAGGTGCTCCTGATCCGCCCGCTCGAATCCTTCAGTTTCCATCAGGTGGCCTTCGATCGCGGCCAGATCCTGGCCGCCGACCAGCCACTCATAGACGCCCTGCAACGCGAGTTCACGCGCCCGCCGCCGGGCACTGCGGCCGCTGCCGCGCGAGCGCGCTTCGCGATTGATCTGCGGTGCAATCAAGCTAGTCCTCGTCGGCCGGGGTCTCGCCATCTTCGGCGAGCGACCACATCAGGTTGGCCATTTCCACCGCCACGCGCGCCGCATCGCGGCCCTTCTCGATGACCCGTGCGCGGGCCTGTTCTTCGTCGTCGGTGGTCAGGATGCCGTTGACGACCGGCACGCCGGCGTCGAGCGCCACGCGCGTCAGGCCCGCGGCGGATTCATTGGCCACCACCTCGAAGTGATAGGTGTCGCCGCGGATCACGCAGCCCAGTGCGATCAGCGCATCGAAATCGCCGGCGTCGGCCAGTCTGGCCAGCGTCAGCGGCACCTCGAGTGCGCCCGGCACCGTCACTCGTGTGATGTCGTCCTCGTCGACGCCAAGCTGCAGCAGCTCATCGATGCACGCCTGCGCCAGCGCCTGTCCCGCCCACTCGTTGAAGCGCGCCTGCACGACGCCGATGCGCAGATCCGTGCCGTCCAGATCGGGCAGGACAAAATCGATGGCCATTTCTTCTCCTCGCGGCGAGTGTACGCGCGGCTATCGCCGCGCCTGCGTCACCGGCTGCGTTCTGATGGTGCGGCCGCCCTCGGCGTGACCTGGCGGGCGGCCGCAGGATAACTGCTACGAATAAAAGCAGCGCCGAAGGCGCCGCTGCCGCCAGGCCGTCAGCCTTCCACAAACCCGGTGGTGTGCAGGCCGAAGCCGGCCATCGACGGCATCTTGCGCGGCCGCGCCAGCAGTTTCATGTTCACCACGTTCAGATCGCGCAGGATCTGCGCGCCGACGCCGTAGGTGCGCAGGTCCATGCGATCAGCGCGCTGCGCCGGCGGACGGCCTCTTTCCAGCTGGCTGAGGGTGGCGAACTGGGCCAGCAAACCATCGGCCGTTTCGCCGCAGTTCAGCAGCACGACGACGCCGCTTCCGGCCTCGTTGATTGCCGCCAGTGCTCGCGGCAGCGGCCACGAATGGGTACTGATGTCAACGTCGAGCGCGTCGAGCACCGACAGCGGCTCGTGCACCCGCACCAGCGTTTCATGGGCCGGATCGATCGGCCCGCGGACCAGCGCCAGGTGCGCGTTATGGCTCGGCAGGTCCCGGTAAGCGATCAGATCGAACGCTCCGGCGGTCGTATTGATGCGCCGGCTGCCGACGCGCTCGACCATCGATTCGTGGGCGGCGCGATAGTGGATCAGATCGGCAATCGTGCCGATCTTCAGCCCGTGGCGCTGGGCGAACGGCACCAGGTCCGGCAGCCGCGCCATGCTGCCATCGTCGTTCATGATTTCGCACAGAACCGCGGCCGGGCTCAGCCCGGCCAGCCGCGCCAGATCGCAGCAAGCCTCGGTATGGCCGGCGCGCATCAGCACGCCGCCCGGCTGCGCCACCAGCGGAAAAACGTGCCCGGGCTGCACGATGTGCTCCGGCTGCGCATCGGGACGCGTGGCCACACGGATCGTCAGTGCGCGATCGGCGGCCGAAATACCGGTGGATACCCCTTCGGCGGCCTCGATGGCGACGGTGAAGTTGGTGCCGTGCACACTGCGGTTGTGTTGCGCCATCGGCGCCAGCCGCAGCCGCTGCGCGTGCTCGGCCGTGATCGGCATGCAGATCAAGCCGCGGCCGTGCTTGGCCAGGAAGTTGATCTTCTCGGGCGTGACGAAGTCGGCGGCGAAGATGAGGTCGCCCTCGTTCTCGCGGTCTTCGTCGTCGACCAGGACCACGATGTTGCCCCT
>JBFINI010000199.1:0-6159 GCA_041611275.1 Burkholderiaceae bacterium | reverse complement strand
TAAAGATCGCGCGCGACATCGGCTACCCGGTGATGATCAAGGCCAGCGCCGGCGGCGGTGGCAAGGGTCTGCGCGTGGCCTTCAACGACAAGGAAGCGGCCGAGAACTTCGGTTCGTGCCGCAACGAGGCGCGCAACAGCTTCGGCGATGACCGCGTGTTCATCGAGAAATTCATTGAGAGCCCGCGCCACATCGAGATCCAGGTCCTCGGCGACGGCTTCGGCAACGTCGTCTACCTGAACGAACGCGAGTGCTCGATCCAGCGCCGCCACCAGAAGGTGATCGAGGAGGCGCCGTCGCCATTTATCAGTGAAGAGACGCGCAGCGCGATGGGCGAGCAGGCGGTCGCGCTAGCCCGCGCCGTCAAGTATCAGAGTGCGGGTACGGTCGAGTTCGTCGTCGGCCGGGACCAGGGCTTCTATTTTCTGGAGATGAACACGCGGCTGCAGGTCGAGCACCCGGTGACCGAGAGCATCACCGGCATTGATCTCGTCGAACAGATGATCCGCGTGGCTGCCGGCGAGACGCTGCCGTTCAATCAGGCTGATATCCCGCGCCGCGGCTGGGCGATCGAGTGCCGCATCAACGCCGAGGACCCGTTTCGCAACTTCCTGCCCTCAACTGGCCGCCTGGTGCGCTACCTGCCGCCGGTGCAGACGATGCAGGCCGCGGAGCCGGTGCCCGAAGGCGGTGGCGTGCGCGTGGACACTGGCGTTGCCGAGGGGGGACAAATCCCGATGTACTACGACTCGATGATCGCCAAGCTGATCGTGCTCGGGTTCGACCGTGCCGACGCGATCGAACGGATGCGCGAGGCGCTCAACGCCTTCGTCATCCGCGGCGTGTCGAGCAACATCCCGTTCCAGGCCGCGCTGCTGGCGCATCCGAAGTTCGTCGCCGGCGAATTCAACACCGGTTTCATCGCCGAGGAGTACGGCAAGGGCTTCCGCTCCGAGGACGTGCCGCACGACGACCCGGACTTCCTGGTCGCGCTTGCGTCGGCGGCTTACCGCCGCTACCGGGAGCGCGCCGCCAGCATCAGCGGCCAGATGGCCGGCCACGCGGTGCGCATCGGCAGCGACTTCGTCGCCGTCGTCCATGGGCAGGCAGGCGATCACCGCTACGCCGACGTCAAGATCGTCGTCGAGGGACCGAACACGTCGACGATTACGATCGGATCTCGCCACTATGCGATCAGCGCCGAGTGGAACTTTGGCGCGATCCGCAGCCAGGGCAGCTGCAATGGCCGCCCGTTCACGGCCCAGCTCGAGCGCCATGGGCTTTGGCTGCGCGTGGAGCACAACGGCACCCGGATCGACGCCCAGTTGATGAGCGCGCGCGCCGCCGAACTGCTGCGCAAGATGCCGTTCAAGCCGCCGCCCGACATGAGCAGATTCCTGCTGTCGCCGATGCCGGGCCTGCTGGTCGACATCGCCGTGCGCGCCGGCGACGAAGTCAAGGCCGGGCAGCGGTTGGCGGTCATCGAAGCGATGAAGATGGAGAACGTCCTGGTGGCCCATGCCGACTCGGTGGTTGAACAGATACTGACCAGCAAGGGCGAGAGTCTCGCCGTCGATCAGCCGATCCTCAAGTTTGCAGCCGCGGCCGATCCGCCGCCCGTTGTGCCAGAGGCGGGGGCCAGGCAAAAAGCGGCGCCGCAAGGCAGTCCAAGAAAAGCCGCATGAGCCCACTCGGCCAATCAGCCGTTGAATTCAGGAGTGCGCGGCACAACGATGCCCTCGTGTGCGCATCATGCCGTTCGATACGCGAATCTCTGCCAGCGCAGCGACAGGGGAGGACCCATGAGCAAGACCCGTCCGTTTAGGGTGCTGGGCATCCAGCAGATCGCCATCGGCGGTGTCGACAAGCAGCGGTTGCGCGCGCTATGGGTCGACATCTTCGGCCTGGCGCTCAAGGGCAACTTTGTCTCCGAGCGCGAGAACGTCGACGAGGATATCTGCGCGCTCGGCAAGGGTGCGCAGGAAGTCGAGGTCGACCTGATGCAACCGGTTGATCCCGACAAGAAACCGGCGGTGCACACCACACCGCTGAATCATGTCGGCCTGTGGATCGACGACCTGCCGGCCGCCGTGGCGTGGATGAGCACGCAGGGCGTGCGCTTCGCACCCGGCGGCATCCGCAAGGGCGCCGCCGGCCACGACATCTGTTTCATTCACCCGAAGGGCAACGACGAGTTTCCGCTTGGCGGCGAAGGCGTGCTGATCGAACTGGTGCAGGCGCCGCCGGAGGTGGTGCAGGCACTGTCTGCGGACGCTTGAAGGCCTGAGCTGTCGTTGCTCAGGCCGCCGCTTCGCCGAGATACGCTGCGCGCACCTTGGGGTCGTGCAGCATTTCCTTGGCGTCGCCCGACAGGGAAATGGTGCCGGAGTCCATCACGTAGGCGCGATGCGCTGATTCCAGCGCCAGCCGTGCGTTCTGCTCGACCAGCAGCATCGGAATGTTCTGCGCTGCTACCGAGCGAACGACCTCGAAGATCTTCTCGACCATCAGCGGTGACAGGCCCATCGACGGCTCGTCGAGCAGCAGCAGCTTCGGCCGGCTCATCATGGCCCGCGCCATCGCCAGCATCTGCTGCTCGCCACCCGAGAGCGTTCCGGCCAACTGCCGCGCCCGCTCCTTCAGCCGCGGGAAGGTCGCAAACATGCGCTCCATGTCTTCGGCGATGCCGGCGACGTCGTTACGGGTGAACGCGCCCATCTGCAGATTTTCGGCCACGGTCATCCGCGTGAACACGCCGCGGCCCTCGGGCACCATCACCAGGCCGCGACGCAACAGCTGATGCGGCGCCTGGCCTTGCGTCGAGGCGCCGAAGTATTCGATCTGCCCGGCCCAGGCCTGGGTGCCGGTGATCGCTTTCAGCGTGGTGGTCTTGCCGGCGCCGTTGGCGCCAATCAGCGTGACCAGTTCGCTTTCACCGATCTCCAGGTCGATCCCTTTGACGGCCTGGATGCCGCCATAGGCCACTTTCAGCCCTTTGATCTTCAGGATCGGGCGGCTCACTCAACCCCCTTCGCTCTGTGGGCGGTCCCCCCATGGGGGAGGTGAGCGCCTTCGGTCGGCCGTGTGGCGCTCATGGCGCCACCTGTGCCACCGGCGCTTCCGTCGGCTTGTGCGCGCCGCCAAGGTAGGCCTCGATGACCGCCGGATCGCGCTGAACGTCGGCCGGAGTGCCTTCTGCGATGATCTTGCCGTAATCGAGCACGGTGACGCGATCGCACAGGCCCATGACCAGCTTCACGTCGTGTTCGATCAGCAGGATCGTGGTGCCGTCGCTGCGGATGTGCGACAGCAGTTCGCGCAGCGCCAGCTTTTCGGTCGCGTTCATGCCGGCGGCGGGTTCGTCGAGCGCCAGCAGTTTCGGGTCGGTGGCCAGCGCGCGGGCGATTTCGAGACGGCGCTGGTCGCCATAGGCCAGCGTTCGCGCCTGGAAATCCGCGTAACGGCGGATGCCGACATAGTCGAGCAATTCGATCGCGCGGGCGCGGATGGCGGCCTCTTCAGCGCGTTGACCGGGTGTGCGCAGCACGGCGCCCAGCGCGGTCGACTTGGAGCGCACGTGGCGGCCGACCATCACGTTTTCCAGCGCCGTCATCTCCGGAAACAGGCGAATGTTCTGGAATGTGCGGGCGATGCCCGCTTCGGCAACCTTGTGCGGTTCGCTCGGCGAATACGGCTTGCCATCGAGCTCGAAGCTGCCGGAGTCCGGCGTGTACAGGCCGGTGATCACGTTGAAGAAAGTCGTCTTGCCGGCGCCGTTCGGGCCGATCAGCCCGTAGATCTGTCCATGGCGGATCGTCACGCCAACGTCGGCCAGCGCCTGCAAGCCGCCGAAGCGCTTGTTGACACCGGCCACGCGCAGCACCGGCGCCTCGCTGGCAGTCGCGCTCGTGGTCACGCCCTTGCGAGTGGGGAGCGTCGCATCGGCCGAGAACGCCTTTTCGACGGTGCTCTTGGCGCTCATGCCGCGGCCTTTGCGCCGGCATCGCGCGTGGTCGGGTTGACGCCATGCTCCGGCGCCGGCCACAGGCCCTTCGGCCGGTACAGCATGATCACCACCATCGCCAGGCCGTAGAGCATCATGCGCAGCACCTCGGCATCGATGATGACGCGGCCGAACAGTTGCTCCTGCACCGGCACCACCGTATGGCGCAGCAATTCGGGGAACAACGCCAGCAGGATCGCACCGAGGATCACGCCGGGGATGTGGCCAAGGCCGCCGAGCACGACCATCGCCAGCACGATGATCGATTCCATCAGCGCGAATGACTCCGGCGAGACGAAACCCTGGAAGGCCGAGAACATCGCGCCGGCCACCCCGCCGAAGGTGGCGCCAAGGGCGAAGGCCAGCAGTTTGACGTTGCGCACGTTGATTCCCATCGCCTTGGCGGCGATGTCATCCTCGCGAATCGCCATCCAGGCGCGGCCGAGCCGAGAATCCTGCAGGCGCACGCAGATGATGATGGTGACGACAGTCAAGAACAGGAACAGGTAGTAGTACAGGTATACGGAGGGCAGCTTGATGATGCCCAGGTCCAGTGTGCGGGCGAAGTTGACCCCGGCAATACGCACCGGATCGATCAGCGTGATGCCCTGCGGGCCGTTGGTGAAGTTCAGCGGCGCATTCAGGTTGTTCAGAAAAATACGGATGATCTCGCCGAAGCCGAGCGTGACGATGGCCAGATAGTCGCCGCGCAACTTCAGCACCGGTGCGCCGAGCACCACGCCGAAGAATCCGGCGACCGCTGCGCCCATGGGAATCACCAGCCAGATCGAACTGTGGAAGCCGTCGGGAAACATCGCCGCCAGCGCCGGGAAATTGCTGGTCAGGTGCGGCGAGGCGAGCAACGCGTAGGCGTACGCGCCGACGGCATAGAAGGCGATATAGCCGAGATCGAGCAGCCCGGCGAAGCCGACCACGATGTTCAGGCCGAGGGCCAGCATCACGTACAGCGCGGCGAAGGCCAGCGCCCGCACCCAGGCGTTGCCGAACTGGCCGACCATGAACGGCAGCGCCACCAGCAGCGCGGCCATGACAAAGGTGGCGATGATCGCCGCCTTCGGATTGTTGCGCAACGACGGAAAGAACAGCGTCATCGCTTCGCTCTCATAAGACCCCCTTCGCGCTTCGCGCTGTCCCCCCAAGCGGGGAGCGAGCGCCTTCGGAGCGGCCGTGCGGCGCTCATGCGCGATCGGCGACGCGTTCGCCGAGCAGGCCGCTGGGCCGCAGGATCAGCACCGAACACAGCACGATGAAGGCGAACACATCCTGATAGTGTGAGCCGAGGACGCCGCCGGTCAGCTGGCCGATATAGCCGGCGCCGAGCGCTTCGATCAGGCCGAGCAACAGCCCGCCGAGCATCGCGCCGGGGATGTTGCCGATGCCGCCGAGCACCGCTGCCGTGAATGCCTTCAACCCGGGCATGAAACCCATATAGAAGTGCGCTACCGAGTAGGTCGCCGCCAGCATCACGCCGGCAATGGCGGCCAGCGAGGCGCCGATGGCGAAAGTCAGCATGATCACGAAATTCGGGTCGACCCCCATCAGCCCAGCCACGCGCGGATTTTCGGCGGTTGCGCGCATCGCGCGGCCGAGCTTGCTTTTGTTCACCAGCGTCATCAGTCCGATCATGATCAGTGCCGACAGTCCGATGACCACCAGTTTGGTCACGGTGACGGTGGCGCCAAAGAAATTGATCGGCTCATTGGACAGCAGCGTCGGAAAGGTCATGTAATTGCGGCCCCAGATCAGCATGGCCAGCGTCTGCAGCACGATCGACACGCCAATGGCGGTGATCAGCGGCGCCAGGCGTGGCGCACCGCGCAGCGGCCGGTAGGCGACGCGCTCGATGATCAGACTGGTGGCCACGCAGGTCGGGATCGCCACCAGCATGCCGGCGACCATCAGGACCCAGCCGGGTAGGTCGGGAAACTGCGCCTGCAGCAACAAGATGCTGGTCAACGCAGTCAGCGCACCGACCATCAGCACGTCGCCGTGCGCGAAGTTGATCAGGTTCAGGATCCCGTAGACCATCGTGTAGCCAAGCGCGATCAACGCGTAGAGGCTGCCCAGCACGAGTCCGTTGATGATCTGTTGGATGAACGTGTCCATGGATCGTCCTGTACCGGAATCTCGCCGCG
>JBFINI010000198.1:0-6163 GCA_041611275.1 Burkholderiaceae bacterium | reverse complement strand
GGCGAGATCGTCGAGCGCCTGGCCGCGTCGATCTACAAGCAGGGCGAGAAAGCGCGCGCCGAAAACCGGCTGCGCGATGCGGTCGGCCATTTTGCGCGGGCGGCAACCGAAGCGCCGGCTTCGACCGTAGCGGCGACCGCGCAGTTTGATGCGGCCACCGCGCTGCTCGGCCTGAAGGACTGGGAGGCGGCGGCGAACGCGCTCGAAGGCTTCCGCCAGCAGCATCCGAAACATCCGCTGCAGGCCGAAGTCGGTGCCAAGCTGGCGCTCGCCTATCTCGAGCAGGGACGGCATACGCAGGCCGGCGCCGAGTTCGAGCGCATCGCCGCGACCAGCAGCGATCCGGCCGTGGCGCGCGATGCGCTGTGGCAGGCCGCCGAACTGCATGAAAAGTCCGGCGCCACCGCCGCGGCGGCGCGCAGCTACGAGCGCTACCTGAAGCAGTACCCGCAACCGCTGACGCCGTCGCTCGAAGCCCGCTATCGGCTGGCGCAGCTGGCGAAGAAGCAGGGCAACCGCGCGCGGTCGCTGGCGTTGATGAAAGAGGTGCTGCAGGGCGACCTGACGGCGGCCGGCGCGCGCACCGATCGCACGCGTTATCTGGGCGCCAGCGCCGCGCTGGCGCTGGCCGAACCGGCGCACGAGGCGTTCTCGGCAGTGGCTTTGGTCGAGCCACTGCAAAAACAGCTGAAACTGAAGAAGGCGAAACTCGAAGAGGCGCTGAAGGCTTACACGCGCGCCGCCGATTACGGCGTGGCCGACATGGCCACCGCGGCGACTTATCAGACCGCCGAGCTGTATGCCGAGTTCGGCCGCGCGCTGCTGACCTCGCAGCGGCCGAAGGGACTGAAGAAGCAGGAACTCGAGCAGTACAACGTGCTGCTCGAGGAACAGGCGTATCCGTTCGAGGAAAAAGCGCTCGAACTGCACGAAGCCAACGCCAAGCGTGCCGCTGCCGGTATTTACGACACCTGGGTCAAGCGCAGCTATGCGGCGCTGGCCAAGCTGCGGCCGGTGCGCTTCGGCAAGACTGAAATCAGCACCGGGGTCACTGATGCGAATCGTTGAACGCCTGATCCGACACGGCCTGATGGTTGCTTCGCTGCTGGCAACGGCCGGTTGCGCGATGTTGCCGTTGGCCGAACCGATCGCCGTCAAGGACAGCAAGGCTGCGGCGGCCAGCGCGCCGGCAGCGCCGCCGGTGGTGACGGCAGCCAGCGCCAAGTCGCCCGTGGTTGCGGCTGCACCGGTGGCCCCGGCACTGCCGCCCGCTGCGCAACAGCAGTTCGAGCAGGCGCGCCGCTCGCTCGCGGCCGGCCGGCCCGATGAGGCGGAGCGCGTGCTGTCGCAGTTGACGCAGTCGCATCCCGAGTTCGCGCCGGCGCATGCCCATCTCGGTGCCATCTATCGCAAGGCCGGCAAGCTCGAAGAAGCAGTGGTGCAGCTCGAGCAGGCGGCGCAGGCCGACTCACCGCCTGCTCAGCTGATGAACGAGCTCGGCATCGCCTATCGCGAGTCCGGCAAGTTCGCCCAGGCGCGCGAGGCGTACGAAACGGCAATCGGCACCGATCCGGGCTACGCGCCGGCACACCTGAATCTCGGCATCCTGCTCGACATCTACCTGTGGGATGGCGCCGCCGCGCTGGCCGCCTACGAGCGTTACCTGGCGCTGGCTGGTGCCGACGAGAAAGTCAGCAAGTGGATCGTCGAATTGCGCAATCGCCGGCCGCCGCAGGCGATGGCCAGCCGCAAGGAGGCGCGATGAGAATTTCGACGTTGCTCGGTGTGGCAGCGCTGGGATCGCTCGCCCTGCCGGCGCAGGCGCAGGACCGCGCCGACCTGGACCGCACGCAGATCATCGGCAATCGCGAGCTGCCGAAGGTCATCTACATCGTGCCGTGGAAAAAACCGCTGCCCGGCGATCCTGCCGGACGGCCGTTGCAAAGCGTGGTCGACGAGGCGCTGGCGCCGGTGGACCGCGATGTCTTCCGTCGCCAGCTTAGCTACAGCGCGCAGCTACGGGCGCAGTCCGCGCCACCGGCGGCCGACCGGAAATAACGCTTCTTTGTCTGCACCGCAGTTGAAATCGGAGATCTGATGATGAGTACCTATGACACAGTGATCAAGTTTGTTCAGGACAGCGGGATGTTCATCTACGTGAGCATCACGATCATGGCGCTCGGCCTGTCGATCGCCATCGAGCGCTGGGTCTTCCTGGCCCGCGCGCGGAGCGCCAACCGCAAGATGTGGGAAGACATCCTGCCGATGCTCAAGAGCGGCAAGTTCCGCGAAGTGCACGGCGCCACCGCCAAGTCGGATGCGGCGATCGGGCTGATCGTGCACAACGGCCTGTCGCGCCTGAACTCCGCGCGACGCCGCGAGGACATCGACGCAGCGATGGAGGAGGGGATGATGGAAGTCGTCCCGCGGCTGGAAAAGCGCACCCACTACATCGCGACTTTCGCCAACGTGGTGACGCTGGTCGGCCTGCTCGGCACCATCATCGGCCTGATCAAGGCGTTCACCGCGATCGCCCAGGTCAACGCGGCCGAGAAAGCCGAGATGCTGTCGGCCAGTATCTCGATCGCCATGAACAACACCGCCTTCGCGCTGATGGTGGCGATCCCGTTCCTGCTGATCCATTCGTTTCTGCAGGCGCGCACCACCGAGATCGTCGACAGCCTCGAGGCGGCCAAAGTCAGCTTCCTGAACCTGGTGCAGCGTGTGCCAGCCGAGGCAACAGTAGCGACGGCGACGGCGCAGAAGTAGATCGAGGTTCCCATGCGAAAGCGACGCCTGCGCAAGCCACACGCTGCGCTCGAAGTCTCGGCGTTCATCAACCTGATCGTCGTGCTGGTGCCGTTCCTGCTGACGACAGCGGTGTTCACGCGCCTGTCGGTGCTCGAGCTGAGTCTGCCGTCACGCTCGTCGGCGATCGAGAAACTCAGCGGCGAGCTGCAGCTCGAGGTGGTGATCCGAAGCGAAGCGCTCGAAGTCGGCGACCGCATCGGCGGACTGATCGAGCGCATTCCGCGCAGCGGCACGGGCCACGACTTGAAGTCACTCGCGGCGCTGATGAACGGACTGAAGCAGCGTTTTCCGCAAACGACCAAGGCCACCGTGCTGGCTGAGCCGGCGACGTCCTACGAGGTCATCGTGGCAGTGATGGACAGCATGCGTGCCGGCCGCCAGCTGCAGGGCAAGGAGGTCGTCAACGTCGACTTCTTCCCCGACCTGTCGATCGGCGATGCGCCGATCCGCAACCGCCAGGCCAAACTATGAACTCCTCACCGCTGGAAAAGCGCATCGCCCGGCGCGAGCGCAACACCGCCAGTCTCGACCTGAATCTGGTCGCGTTGATCGACATCTTCACGATCCTGATCTTCTTCCTGCTGTCGAACATGACTGAGGTGCAGAACCTGCCGAACTCCTCCAACCTGACACTGCCGCAGTCGACCGCCGAGCGTTCGCCGCGCGAGACGCTGGTGGTGCTTGTCAATGACACGGAGATCGTCGTCGACGGACGCCGGATCGCTGCGGTGGCCGATGTGCTGCGCACGGAGGAAGACCTGATCGCGCCGCTGAAGGCCGAACTCGAACTGCTGGCCAGCCGTCGCGTGGTGCGCGCGGAAAACGCCGCCACCAGCCAGGCGGTGACGATCATGGGCGACAAGGACATTCCGTACCGGCTGCTGCGCAAGGTGATGTCGACCTGCGCACAGGCCAATTTCACCGAGGTGGCGTTCGCGGTCCGGCATAAGCAGGAGCAGAGCTGATGGCCGCCGTCATTGCCTTCCCGCCCGGCGTACTGCCGTGGGCGGATCTGCCGGAGGACCAGGAGCGGTTCCGGCGCATCCTCAAGCGGGTGCTGACGGCGAGTCTGGTGACCGCGCTGGTGCTCGCCTGGCTGCCGTTGTCCGAGCCCGATCGGCAGCAGCCGAAGGAACTGCCGGCGCCGATGGTCAAGCTGCTGCTCGAGCGGCCGCCGGTGATGCCGGTTGCCAAGGTCGAGCGGCCGCCGACCAGCGCGGAACCGAAAAACGACAAGGCCGATGCACCGAAGCTGCAGGTCAGCAAGGCCGAGCCGGCCAAGGTGCCGGTTCCCGAGGCGCGTCGACCGCAGCCGAACAAGCCGCCGGGCGAAGCTGAACTGGCGCGCCGCAAGGCCTCGGGTGTGGGGCTGTTGGCGATGGCCAACGAGTTGGCGGAGATCCGTGGCGCCCCGGTTGCGGTGCAGTTGAAGTCCGACATCAAGCCGGGTCCTGGAGTGGGTACCGGCCAGGGGCCGGGGGTGGGCGCTGGCTTTGAGCACGGCGTGCCAGCGCGCGCGATCATCGCCTCGAATGCCTCGCGCGGCAGCGGCGGCATCAACGTTGCCGCTTACAGCCGCGATACCGGTGGCGGTGGCCTTGCCGGGCGGGCGACGACGCTGGTCGAAGGTGTCGCCGGGGGTGGCGGCGGCGGTGGCGCGGGCGGCGGCGGTTCGGTGGCCGGCGGCGGCAAGGGCGGCAGCGGCAAGGGCGCCGGCGGGACGGTTCAGCGTAGCGGCAGCGGCAAGGCATCGCGCTCGATCGAGGAGATCCGCCTCGTCTTCGAGCGCAACAAGGGCGCCATCTACGCGATCTACAACCGCGCGCTGCGTGAGGATCCGGCGCTGCAGGGCAAGATCGTTCTTGAACTGAAGATCGCCCCGACAGGCGAAGTCACCGGCCTGCGCCTGGTCTCCAGCGAGTTGAAGGCTGCGGAGCTAGAAAGCAAACTGCTGGCCCGCGTGCGCCAGTTCGATTTCGGCGCCAAGGACGTCGAATTGATGACGGTGACCTGGCCGGTCGATTTCCTGCCCTCGTAGCAGACAGCGCGCGGCCGAGGTAGACCAAGCGGCGCGTATCGAACAAAACATCGTCGCCGCGGCGCAGGCCGGGGCCTCGTCCTTCAAGCGGCAGCTTGGGCCCTGGCTTGTGCCGGGACGACGGCCTTCCTGCCCGAGGCTGCGCATCGCGCGCCGACGGTCAATCGAGCCCGCTGCCTTCGCGAAACGCGCGATGCTCGTTCAGCTCGTCGATTGACTCAGCCACACCCTCGCGCTCGCGCGCGACGAAGCGCGAGACTGCATCCATCATTGCCGGGTGCGCCAGCCAATGTGCCGAGCGCGTGGCCACCGGGTCGAGCCCGCGCGCCAGCTTGTGCGCGCCTTGCGCACCACCTTCGAACCAGGTGAGCCGGCGTTCGATCGCGAACTCGATCATCTGGTAGTAGCAGCATTCGAAGTGCAGGCACGACACCGGTTCAACCGCTCCCCAGTAACGGCCGTAAAGGCGCGCCTCGGGGCGCGCGGTGTCGAACACGCCAAGCGCTGAGGCGATCGGCCGGCCGTTGTGGCTGGCGAGCACCAGCATCAACTGCTCAGGCATCGTTGCGGCGATGTGCAGGAAGAAGTCGAGATTCAGATACGGCGACGAAAAATGGGCGCGATAGGTGGCGAGGTAGCAGCGGAAGAAGAAGCGCCAGTCGGCCTCGGTAATGGCGCGGCCGACCCGCCGTTGCAGCGTCACCCCGGCCTCGCGCACTTTGCGTCGCTCGGCGCGGATCTTCTTGCGCTTGTCGTGCGCCAGTTGCGCAAGAAACGCGTCGAAGTCCGCATAGCCGGCGTTGCGCCAGTGAAACTGCACGCCGTGGCGGATGACCATCCCGGCAGAGGAAAGCAGTTCGATATCGGCCGGCGCCGCCAGCAGCACGTGCAGCGATGACAGGCGGTTCTCCCGTACGTGCTGCAGCAGTGCCGTGACCAGGCGTTCTCGCGCCGGCGCATCGAACGCCAGCAGCCGCAGCCCAGGCACCGGCGTGAACGGCACTGCGACTAGCGCTTTCGGGTAATAAGCGAGCCCGTAGCGGTGATAGGCCTCAGCCCACGACCAGTCGAACACATACTCGCCGTAGGAGTGGTCCTTCACATAAAGCGGTGCGGCGCCGACGAGCTGCGCACCGCGCGTCAGCACCATGAATTGCGGATGCCAGCCGGAGGCGGCACTCGCCGCGCCGCTGGCCGTCAGCGCCGCCAGGTATTCGTGGCGCAGGAACACATTGCCGTGCGGATCGACGGTGACCAGCGCATTCCACGCGTCGCGGTCAACGCGCGCCGGATCGTCGACGACCTGCGTGCAAT
>JBFINI010000197.1:0-6183 GCA_041611275.1 Burkholderiaceae bacterium | reverse complement strand
TTCGCCAATCTGCCGGCGTGGATTGCATCGTGGGCCAAGGTCGATCCAACGCTGATGGCGGTGGCCGACATCAACAAGGACGGCATCCTGCAGCTGGCGGAAATGAGGCTTGGTGGCGACATCATCGTGCTGGCCACCCCGGAAATGGCGGGGTTACCGTACGTGATCTCGGGCCTGGTCGCGGCCGGTGGGCTTGCCGCCGCGCTGTCAACGGCCGACGGCCTGCTACTGACGATCGCCAACGCGCTGTCGCACGATCTGTACTACAAGATGGTGAACCCGAATGCCACGACGCAGAAACGGGTGCTGGTGTCGAAGATCCTGCTGCTGTTCGTCGCCTTGTTCGCGGCGTGGGTCACGTCGCTCAAGCCGGGCAACATCCTGTTCCTGGTCGGCGCGGCGTTCTCGATGGCTGCTTCAGTGTTCTTCCCCGCGCTCGTGCTGGGCGTGTTCTGGAAGCGCGCCAACAAGTGGGGGGCGATCGCCGGCATGATCGGCGGCTTGGGTCTGTGCCTGTACTACATGATCCATACCTACCCGCAGTTCATCCAGTGGTTCGGCACCACCAAGATGGACCTGTGGTTCGGCATCGCGCCGATCTCGGCGGCCGTCTTCGGTGCGCCGTTCGGCATGCTGGTGCTGATCATCGTCAGCCTGCTGACGCCGGCACCGGATCAAAAGACGCAGGATTTCGTCGAACACGTGCGTTACCCGAATCTCGAGGGTGACACTGTGGAGACGCTGGCCCGCTGATCAACGCGACGCTTTTCGTCAACATAGCCCGCGGTTCGCCGCGGGCTTTTTTTTCATCGATTCATTACCGGCGGCATTAGGCTTGCAGGGTGAACGACAATGCACCCGACCGCCAGCCGCTGACCTCATCGGTCGATCGGCCTGAAGTCGAAGTGCGGATCGAGATCCCGCGCGGCAGTTTTCTCAAGCGCGGCTCGACCGGGCATATCGACTTCATCTCGCCGCTGCCATGCCCGTTCAACTACGGCTCGGTGCCGACGCATGTTGGCCTCGAGGGTGACCTGCTCGATGCCGTTGTGCTCGGCCCGCGGCTGCCGCTGGGCACCTTGCTGCGCGTGCAGGCGTGGGGTGCCGTCACCCTGACCGACCGCGGCATGAGCGATGACAAGCTGATCTGCAGCGCTTGGCCGCTGCGGTCAGAGCAGCGCCGCGACGTTCTGCGGTTCTTCCATTTTTATGCCCGCTGCAAGGGCGTCCTCAATCTGTGGCGCCGCCGGCCGGGGCGAAACGCGTGCGAGGGATGGATCGATGCCGCCGACGCATTGGCACGAGCACGTCCGCGCGCCGAAGATTGGCACGGGCCAACAGTGCGGTTCTGATCGAGAGCGCCCGCTCGCGGCGAAGCGGTTGGCTGGGTGGGAGCCGGCCATGGAAGCCAGCGCCGCCGCGGCGCAGTTACCGCGGCGGCTGCCCGGCGGAATAGTGCGTGTTTGCCTGCTGATTCACGATGCGCTCACTCTCCTCGGCGCGGGCCCTGGACATCGCCGAGACGATCAGGCCGGTGGGAACGGCCACGAAACCCAGACCGATCAGCAGCACGAAGAAAGTGAAGATCTTGCCGCCCACCGTTATCGGATAGGCATCGCCATAGCCGACCGTCGTCATCGTTACGATCGCCCACCATAGGCTGTCGAAGACCGTGCCGAACCTGTCGGGCTGCGCCTCACCCTCGAAGTAATGGATTCCGACCGCGGCGAGGTACAGGTGGACGCCGCCCGTGGCGGCAAATACGACGATCTCTTCCCGCGCGATTTCAAAAGCACGTTGGAATCGCTGCGCCGCCTCGCTGTAGCGCAGCAGCTTCAGCAGCCAGAACAACCGCAGTAGGCGCAGCGCGCGCAGCGAGCGCATGTCCACCACCAGCCCGAGGTAGAAGGGCAGTATGGCCAGCAGGTCGATGATGCCGAAGAAAGAGAACGCATATCGATGTCGCGGCCGGCTCAAAGCCAGACGGGACAGGTACTCGGCCGTGAAGATCGTCACGCTGGCGACTTCGATGATCCAGAGAATCTGGCGTGCGAGCGGCGGCAGGTTGCGCATCGTCTCGATCGTGAACGCGATCATGTTGATGACGATCAACGCCTTGACGGCGAGTTCCCATCTGCCGAAGTGCACCGACCCTTTCGCGTCACGCAATACCATGGCGGCTTCAGCTGCGTAGAAGGTTGATCGACGGCACCGCGCCACAGCGCGAGCGGCGGTGTACGAGCCAAGGCACCGCGTGAACGCGATCGTGGCACATCGAGTCGAGTCAGTGAGCAGGCCGGTCCAGGCCTGTGCGGATTGCTGGCGGAGAGAGTGGGATTCGAACCCACGATAGGTTATTCACCTATACACGCGTTCCAGGCGTGCGCCTTCAACCGCTCGGCCATCTCTCCCCTGCGCGTTGCGCGCGGCGGATTATAGGCGGGGGCCCTCGGCAAGCATCTCGTCGGTCGGGAAGGTGACAACGTGATCGGCGTCGAGGCGAATGCCGATGCGTTCGCCAACGGCGTGATCGTGATGGCTTGGCACCAACGCCAGCACTTCCTGGCCGCTTTCGAGCCGCAGCGTGTAGACGAAATCAGCGCCACGAAATGACTTGCGCACCACCTGCGCCGTCATCGGGCTGGCGTCGTCGTGCACGATGTCGTCCGGACGCAGGAGAACCTCGACATGGCAGCCGCGGCCGCAGGTGTCACAGCCGATCGAACAGGGCAGCGGCACATCGCCCTTCAGTTCGCCGAGTTCGATCGACAGACGGCGCGAATCAAGCACCTTGGCCGGCAGGAAAACGCCCTGGCCGATGAAATCGGCGACGTAACGGCTGCCGGGTCGGTGGTAGATCTCGTAGGGTCGGTCCCATTGTTCGAGACGACCCTGGTTCATCACCCCAACGCGATCGGCGATGGCGAAGGCCTCCTGCTGGTCGTGCGTGACCAGGATTGCTGATGTGCCGCTTTCCTTGAGGATCTGTCGGACTTCCGCGCCAAGCCGGGCGCGCAGTTCGACATCGAGATTGGAAAACGGCTCGTCCATCAACAGCAGCTTCGGCGCCGGGGCAAGCGCGCGAGCCAGCGCGACGCGTTGTTGCTGGCCGCCGGACAACTCATGGGGATACTGGCGAGCGAACGGCTGCAGGCCAACGAGTTCGAGCAGCCGCTGCATGCGGGCAGTGCGCTCGCCGCGCGTCAAGCGGCGCAGCCCGAAAGCGATGTTCTCGTCGACGCGAAGATGCGGAAACAGCGCGTAGTCCTGGAACACGAGTCCGACACCGCGCTTTTCGGTCGGCAGTTCGATTCGCGCACCGGCTACGCAGACGCCGCCGATGTCGATCGATCCCGATGTGATGGGCACCAGGCCCGCGATCGCTCGCAGCAGCGTGGTCTTACCGCAGCCCGAACTGCCGACGATGCAACCGATCTCGCCCTGCACGAGTGCAAGATTCAAGCCTTCGAGCACAGGCGCCGCCGACGGTGCATAACGCACGCCGAGGTCGCGAACGGCGAGAACGTGAGCAGTGGCCACAGACGAGGCTCTCTCAATTAACGCAAATGATTATAATTCTCATCTAGAAAAATGTCTGCAAGATACTCCTAGGGCCCGCATGGACGGCAGGTTCTCATGAACGCCCATGGCGCTGCGTCGACCGCGTGGAATTCGCCGCGCTCGATGGCTGCCGGGCCATGGACGTTAATGTCGTTGCTGCTGGCGCTCCTGTGCGCGGCGGCGGTGCTGTTTCCCGTGCTCGGCGTGCTGGCGAGTTTCGCCGACGTGCAGGCGTCGCTGGACACGCTGCAGCATCTGGCCAGCACGGTCATCCCGCGGGCGGCGGTCGAGACCGGGATGCTGGTCGGGCTGGTGGCTATCGGAGTCATCGTGCTCGGCTCGACCTCGGCGTGGCTGGTCGCTGCCTACGAGTTCCCGGGTCGCCGCTTTTTCGAGTGGGGGCTGCTGGTGCCGCTGGCAATGCCGGCTTACATCGTCGCCTATGCGTATACGGATTTCCTGCAGTTCTCCGGCCCGGTGCAAAGCGGGCTTCGCTCGGCCTTTGCCTGGCAGCGCGGTGATTACTGGTTTCCGGAAATCCGCTCAATCCCGGGCGCTGCCTTCGTGTTCACCGTTACGCTTTATCCATACGTCTATCTGTTGGCACGGACGGCGTTCCTGGCACGAACAGCGTCGATGGCCGATGCCGCGCGGTCGCTAGGACTTTCACCGCTACGCAGCTGGCTATATGTCAACCTGCCGATGGCCCGGCCGGCGGTTGCTGCCGGCGCCGTGCTGGCGCTGATGGAAACAGTGGCCGACTACGGTGCTGCATCCTATTTCGGTCTGCAGACGTTCACCACGGCGATCTATCGCGCCTGGTTTTCGCTCGGTGACCGCATTGCCTCCAGCCAGCTGGCCAGTGTGCTGCTGGCGGTCGTCGTGGTGCTGATGGCTTTCGAGCTGCGCGCGCGTGGCCGCGCGCGCTTCGTGTCCGCACCCAATACGGCGCGGCCGGCCCAGAGAACCTCGCTCGCCGGCAGCCGCGGCGCGGCGGCCTTTGTGGCCTGCTGCGTGCCGCTGGGCCTGGGCTTTGTACTGCCGGTGGCGATCCTGCTGGATCTGGCTGCGCCGGCCTTGCGCCACCAGGATCCTGGCCGCTACGGGCAATGGGTCTGGCACAGCGTCTCGCTCGGCACCGGTGCAGCGTTGATCGCCATTGCGGTGGCGGTTGTGCTTGCATATGCGGTAAGACTTCTGCCGGGCGGCGTTGCCGGTCGGGCGGTTGCGCTCGCCGCGCGGTTGATGAATCTCGGCTACGCGGTGCCGGGCATTGTCATCGCAGTCGGCATCCTGCTGCCGCTGGCGGCATTCGACAATGCACTCGATGCCTGGCTGAAAACGCACTTTGGTTTTGGCACTGGCCTGCTGCTCACCGGCAGCGTGGCAGCACTGCTGTACGCGTATGTCGTGCGTTACTTTGCGGTGGCGTTCCAGCCGATCGAAGCTGGACTGGCACGTATCACACCGTCGATGGATGCCAGTGCGCGCAGCCTCGGTGCAACGCCGCGCGAGGTCTTCACGCGCGTGCATCTGCCGCTGCTGGCGCCTTCACTTTTCGCTGCGGCACTGCTGGTGTTCGTTGACGTGATGAAGGAGTTGCCCGCGACGCTGGTGCTGCGGCCATTCAACTTCGACACGCTGGCGGTCATTGCCTATCAGTTGGCCGCCGACGAGCGGCTCGGCGAGGCGGCGATCCCGTCGCTGACCATCGTTGCCGTCGGTGTGTTGCCGGTGGTCCTGCTGTCGCGCGCCATTGCTCGCAGCTCGCAGCCCGGTGCAGTGGCGCCGTAGTCACCGTTCGTTGCGCTGCCTCGCGCATAATCGGGCGGCCAGAAGCACAGCACTGGAGACGAATTGCCATGGGTTACGTATTCGCTGCGCCGCCGCAGGCAGTTGTCCCGCTTGCGGGATCGACCGACCTGTTTCCTGTCCATCGCATCTACTGCGTCGGACGCAACTACGAGGAACATGCGAAGGAGATGGGCTTTTCCGGCCGCGAGCCGCCGTTTTTTTTCGCCAAGCCGGCCGATGCGCTGCTGCCGGTGGTGGAAGGGGAAGGCAAACTGCCGTATCCGCCGGCCACCGCCAATCTGCATCACGAAATCGAATTGGTGGTGGCGATCGGCAAGCGCGGCAGCGATATCGCCGCAGCCGAAGCGGCGGGCTACATCTGGGGCTACGCGGTCGGCCTCGATATGACCCGCCGAGACCTGCAGGGCGAAGCGAAGAAGCAGGGCCGGCCGTGGGAGGTCGGCAAGGGCTTCGATTTTTCTGCACCGATCAGTCCGCTCAAGCCGATTGTCAAGACCGGCGAGTTGAGAAGCGGCCGTATCTGGCTGAAGGTCAATGAATCGATGCGCCAGGATAGTGACGTGTCGAAGCTGATCTGGAACGTCAATGAAACGATCGAACACCTGTCGAAGTATTTCGAGCTCGCCCCGGGCGACCTGATCTTCACCGGCACGCCGGAAGGGGTCGCCGCAGTCAGCCGCGGTGATGTGCTCGAAGGCGGCGTCGATGGCGTCGGAACGCTGCGCGTGCGCGTCATTTGACCGGGCCAGCCGCGCTGCGCTGCCGGACCTGAAGCCCTACCGATTGGAGACGAACCGATGAAATTCG
>JBFINI010000196.1:0-6202 GCA_041611275.1 Burkholderiaceae bacterium | reverse complement strand
TTTCTCTTCGATGCTGATCACGCGTCCGTCACTGTTGAACTCGACCACGCCGTAGCGTTCCGGGTCGTTGACGTGGTAGGCAAAGACCGTTGCGCCGGTTGCCCGCCCGCTGGCCCGCAGCAGCTGCACCGGCAAATCGTGCCCGTAGAAGATGTTGTCGCCGAGTATCAGCGCCGCGCCATCGGGTCCGATGAAATTGCGGCCGATGATGAACGCCTGCGCCAGGCCCTCGGGCACCGGCTGCACCGCATAGGCGAGATTCAGTCCCCACCGACTGCCATCGCCGAGCAAATCGTGAAAGCGAGGCGTGTCGCTGGGGGTCGAAATGATCAGGATGTCGCGGATGCCCGCCAGCATCAACGTGGTCAGCGGGTAGTAGACCATCGGCTTGTCGTAGATCGGCAGCAGCTGCTTCGAGACAACCTGCGTCACCGGATAGAGCCGGGTGCCGGTTCCGCCGGCGAGCACGATGCCCTTTCGCTTCAACTGTCCTCTCCCTCACCCAACCGCGCGGCATAGTTGGTCTTCATCCAGTGCCGATAACTGCCATCGCGCACGTGATCGACCCACCCCGGATTATCCAGATACCACTGCACGGTCCGCCTGAGGCCGTCCTCGAAGGTATGCGCCGGCGTCCACTGCAGCTCGGCGCCGATCTTGCGCGCGTCGATGGCGTAGCGGTGGTCATGACCTGGCCGATCGGCCACGAACCGGATCTGTTCGGCATAGCGCCCCGATGACTTGGGCCGAAGTTCGTCGAGGACCGCGCAGAGCGTCTGCACGACGTCGATATTGCGCCTTTCGCTGTTGCCACCGATGTTGTAGGTCTCGCCACAGCGGCCGTGCGCCAGCACGCGGCTGATTGCGACGCAATGGTCGGCGACGTATAGCCAATCCCGGACGTTGCGACCGTCGCCGTAAACGGGCAGCGCCTTGCCCTCGACTGCGTTCAGGATCATCAGCGGCACCAGCTTCTCGGGAAACTGGAACGGTCCGTAGTTGTTGCTGCAGTTGGTCGTCAGCGTCGGCAGCCCGTAGGTATGCCGGTACGCGCGCACCAGATGATCGGAAGCGGCCTTCGATGCGGCGTAGGGGCTGTTTGGGGCGTAGGCCGTGGTTTCGCTGAAGGCCGGATCGGTCTCGCCGAGCGATCCGTAGACCTCGTCGGTCGAAACATGCAGAAAACGAAAAGCTTCGCGCCGCGCTGACTCGAGCTGCGACCAGTAGCCGCGAACCGCTTCGAGCAGTTCGAAGGTGCCATTGACGTTGGTACGGACGAATTCGCCAGGCCCGCTGATCGAACGGTCAACATGACTTTCCGCCGCAAAGTGAAGGAGCGCACGCGGCCGGTGCTCCTGTAGCAACGTGGCGATTGCCGCGCGATCGCAGATATCGACCTGGGCGAAGCCGAAGCGCGGGTCGCTGCGTAGAACCGCGAGGTTTTCGAGGTTGCCGGCGTACGTCAGCTTGTCGATGATGAAGATCGGCTCGGACTGCTCGGCCAGCCAATGATGTACGAAATTGGCGCCGATGAAGCCGGCGCCGCCGGTGGCAAAAATCATTCCAGTCAGTGGCTACCGTTTGCGATCGATGCTCGGGCCAGTTAAGAGCAAAACGTCTGCCGAGTCCCACCGGTTTCTGGACGAGGGCTCGCTTGAATGAAGCGCCTCGGCAGCCGACATATTCATCGCCGGGACTTGCATCTTGCTCATTCAGGTGCTCAGCCAGACCTTGGCGCGCGTCTGCCAGCGCAGGGGTACGCGGCGAACCAGGCCGCGAAGCAACGACTGATTGCGCAGCCGAACGGCAAGTCCGAGCAGCAGCCGCTTGGACCGTCTACTCACCTTCGCCGCACTGCGGCCAGGACGATGCCGCTCGAGCAATTCCCGCCCCAACAGCGGCCATGACGCGGGCTGCCCCAGCCCGGCCAGGTAGTCGCGTTGATAGGTAAAGTCGGACGGCGCGCCCTCCCTGGCTGCCACAGTGCCTGGTTCCTTTCCCGCCACGAAGTTCTCGACCCTGATCCGCTCGAAGAAATCGACCCATTCTTTTGCCGGCCGGTCCCATGGACAGATCCAGGTCCAGGCGCGAGCCTGCAGGCGCTCAGGAAAGGCTCCGAAATCCGGCCCGACGATCGGCAGGCCCGCTTTCAGGCAGGCGCTCAGCGTGTAGCTATACGTTTCTGGCCAACGCGCGGGAAACCAGGCGACATCCGCCTTCAACCAGGCAAGCAGTTCCGGAAGCTCCGCGTCTTCATACTGTCCGTGCACCGTCAATCGAGCCTTTGGCTGTTTCTGCAACGAGCGGTAGGCAAAGCCCAGCAGATGAAACTCGAGCGCCAGCCCGCGTCGCGCCGCTTCAATCGCTGCCTCCTCCAGAACGTCGGCGCCTTTGATCGGGCTCAACGCCCCCAGCACGACGATTCGTAGCGGACGACCCTCGGCGATCGGCGTCGGCGATGGCGCCGGGGGCGATTCAGCAAGGTCCAGGTGCGAGACGTGAACAATGTTCGCGGCCGGGAAGTAGCGTCGCAGTCTCGCCGCCGTTTCCGCACTCGGTGCATAAACATGGCGCGCATGTTCGAGCAGCGGGCGGTAACCGGCCCGCCAGGTCTGGATCGACACCCGACCCGGCGGCGGCGAAACTTGCAGGCAAGCCATGCACTGCTCGATGCCCTTCTCGCCACAGTAGCGGTTGTTATGGTCGGTGAGTGAGATCTGCGGACAGACCGAGTAGAAATCATGCGCGGTGAAATCGTGCGGCAGGTCCAGTGATTTCGGCAGGCCCCAGACCGACGGCGAATGGCCCAGCAGGTGGTGATAGTGGATGAGGCGCACGCCAAGAGACCTGAGCACCATGAGCAGGTTCTCGTATTCGTCCGGCAAGCGGAAGCCGAGTTGAAAGCCTTCACCGGCGCGCAACCATTCGAGAACCGTTTCGCCACCCTGCGCCGGCCGCAGCGACAGCAGGTTGCACCGACCATCAAGCGAATCCGCGAGCTCGCGCACGTGTCGTTCGGTGCCACCGCCGGTGTTGTGCAGCACGCAGAGCACCGATGGCAGGCCGCTGCTGCGCAGCCGCGCCACATCGACCGCCAAACGCGCAGTCTGCCCGGGATCCTCGGCAACGAACTTGTGCACGAGCACCGGATACTCCGGGTGCAATCGCGCAAGGATCTCCTGGGCTTCCTGGACGCGTTGCACCTTCTCGTTACCAAAGCTGACACCGCCGGTGTGATTAACGAAGACGTCCAGCGCCATCACGTGCCGCCACCCGCTCTTTCGGGCCCGCATGCAGAAGTCGTTTTCTTCGCCATAGCCACGACCAAAACTCTTGGTGTCGAACAGACCCACCGTCTTCAGGCAGTTCCTGCGGATAAACATGCAGAAGCCCACGGCCGTCGGAATTTCCAGCGTTCCTCCGTCGTTCGCAGCAGCAAACATCCGATCGAGCGCTTCGGTCGTGACGTCCTCAGGCAGGCCGTTGTCGACGCAGAACTTGGGATAACTGCAGATCGTGGCGCTGTTGGAAAACGGCGTTACGGTGGCCACGCGCGAGTCATTCAGCGCCGGCCGGCGCAGGCGATCGAGCCAGTCGCCAGCCACCTCGGCGTCGCTGTTTAGGAGCACCACGTCGCGATCGGCGCTGAATTCCATCGCCCGATTGACGCTGGCGACGAAGCCGACGTTACTGGCGTTTTCGATCAGCTCGACGCGCACGTCCCGCTGCTTCAGTTCCCGCAGGTAGGCGGTGATTTCCGGCTCCGGACTGGCGTCGTCGACGACGATCAGTCGCAGCGGCACGACCGATGAACTGCGAAGAACCGACTCCAGGCACAACCGCGTTTCCGGCAGACCCTTGTAAACCGGCACGATGACATCGACGGTCGTCGACAGGTCGTCAGTCGCAGCACCCGCCGAGCCAAAATGCGGCGTGGGCACGGACACTGGCGACGCACCGGTCACTGCTTCACGCAACCGCGGCATGAATCGGGACGCCGCCTTGATCAGCGGCGACGATTCCACGACCCGGAGACGATTCAACGCACGATCGAGCTGCAGTGCCGACGCTTCGCTCGCCGACCGCTGCTGCTCGGCGGTGCGCTTCGTTGCCACCAGTTCCTCACGCAGCGCATCGCCATTGGCGGACAGCGACTGCATCTGCAGCTGCATTTGTTCGATTTCCGTGGCGAGCGCTGCGCGTTCAGTCTCCAGCGCAGCGCGTTCGGCGGCCAGCGCCTGATAGGCAATCTCCTGCTGCTGCGCAGTTTCAATCTCAGCGGCCAGCGCAGCGGCCCGGCGCTCGAGCGCGTTGCGGTTCTCGGCCAGCCGCGACTGCTCGGCTTCGAGCGTGTCGATTCGCCTCTGCTTCTGGCCGAGTTCGTCGACGAACAGCGCATAGTCGGCGGACATCGGCCATGCCAGATCGATTTCCACGATCGCGCCACCCTGGCAGGCCCGAAGATGCTCGGCGTCGAGAGGAAGCTCGAAAAACGGGTCCTCGCCGGTCAACAGCAGCACGCTGCCGGACTGCGCGAACAGCGGCGTGCGAAAAAGCACCTGCTGATGGACCCTGCCCGACAGTGACTCCGCCTCACCGTTCCAAGCCCAGACCGGAACTCCCGCATCCGTCGCAATGCGAATCGCGATCAGGTGCAGAAAACCCGGCCGATCAGCCGGGTCCACGCGCAAACCCACCAGCGGTTGCGGCTGAGCCGGCAACGTAAAGCGTATTCGCTGGCGCGCCTCGCCGATGCGACCCTGCGCGACGAGTTTGTGCTCTTCGTCGTACCCGTCGCCATGCTTGAGGTACAGCAACACCGTGAAGCCGGGCGCCTGGGCGTTGTCCGACCGATTGTCCGTTTCGAGGTGCAGATCGACATCACCCGCAACCAACTCGCTCGCGGCCGGTCGCGCCCGCACGATGAACTGATAGGCAAGCCCGTCCGGCATCGCCAGCAGATGTCGCTGCATTGCCGGCGACAGGCGGTCGAAGCTGACTCGAAATTCGGACTCTGGCAGGTCGAGTGTTACGGTCTCAAAATGAGAGACCCGCCAACCGGCCTCATCGAGCATGCGTAGCAGCGAACGCCGCGTGAAAAAGCGCAAGTGCGTTCGATCCAGCAGTCCTTCCAGCCGGTAGCGGAACTCGCCCATCAGCAGTTCGCCGAGCAATCCGACATAGGCCACGTTGGGGATCGAAATCAGCAATACGCCCCTGTCAGCCAGAAGCTGGCGGCAGGCATCGAGCACCTGCGTGGGCCGTGCCAGGTGCTCAAGCACGTCAGCGCAGATGATGGCGTCGTAACGTCGGCCCGCAAAAAGCGTGTCGAGGCTCACGGCGCCAAGATCGGCGACTTCGATACGCCGATAGAAGTCGGCGGAATTCGCCGCCTCTTCCGGACTGATCGTCACCCCGTCGACCCGGCAACCACGTTCTTGCGCCAGGCGCCGTCCCAGGGAACCAGCACCGATGCCGACATCGAGCACGTCGGCCGAGTCTGGAACAAGCCGAAAAAGCGCGGAAAGTGAACCGCGGCGGCCGACGTCGACCTCATCCGAATACAGCGCCCGTGTGTCCGCATCGACGAGGTTCATCGGCCTATCGCCGGTGCTGCGATCCGGTGGTTGCGCCGGTCGCGAAGCCCTTGGGGCCGGGTCGCCCGTTGGCCGTCCTTCAATTGCCTCATCTGGAGCCATTTGCCTGGATGGACCGTGCGCCGGCGAAGCGCGCCGCCGTCGGCCCTTTCGATATCGCTAAGTGAGCGGGGATTTTACGACTCGCACGGCGCAAGCCCTACCCACGTGGATTCCGGCCGGTGTCGCCAGCAATTTGCCGCCGAGTGACTCTTGCGCGAACAATTGCCCGCTGCCAGCTGACGACGTCCGGTCCGACGGCTCATCGAGGGCGGCAGCTCAATGCACGAAGATCACCATCGCGTCGTTCCTGCCGTTAACAGGCCGGCTCGTCACGGCGCCGCAAGCAAGGGAAAATAGCGCATGCAGCGAACTCACCGGAAACGCGATGCGAATACTGATCACCGGGCCTGACGGTCAGGTCGGCTGGGAATGTCAACGCAGCCTGCAGGCCCTCGGGCATCTGCTTTGCATCGGTCGCAGGCAGTGCGACCTTGCGCGACCTGAGCAGATCTGCGACGTGATCCGGCAAGCGGCGCCGGATGTCATCGTCAACGCCGCCGCCT
>JBFINI010000195.1:0-6209 GCA_041611275.1 Burkholderiaceae bacterium | reverse complement strand
GTAGTGCAGGTGATGCGGGCCGGCCCACATGTAAGTGAAGATCAGCGCCCAGAAGTGCACCACCGAGAGCCGGTACGAATACACCGGGCGGCCGGCCGCCTTCGGGATGAAGTAGTACATGATGCCGAGGAAGCCGGCGGTCAGAAAGAAGCCGACCGCGTTGTGCCCATACCACCACTGCACCATCGCGTCGATCGCGCCGGGGTAGGCCGAATAAGACTTGGTCAGTGAAACCGGCATCGCCGCGCTGTTGACGATGTGCAGCACCGCCACCGTCAGGATGTAGGCGCCGAAGAACCAGTTGGCGACGTAGACGTGCGAGACCTTGCGCTTGGCGATGGTGCCGAAAAAGACCACCGCGTAGGCGACCCAGACCACCGCGATCAGGATATCGATTGGCCATTCGAGTTCGGCGTACTCCTTGCTCGTCGTGATGCCCAGCGGCAGCGTCACCGCGGCCAGCACGATCACCGCCTGCCAGCCCCAGAACGTGAACCAGGCCAGGCCGTTGAGAAACAGCGGCGCCTGTGAGGTTCGCTGCACGACGTAATAGCTGGTGGCGAAAAGCGCGCAGCCGCCGAAGGCGAAGATCACCGCATTGGTATGCAACGGCCGCAGCCGGCCGAAGCTGAGCCAGGGCAGATCGAAGTTCAGCGCCGGCCAGGTCATCTGCGCGGCGATGATCACGCCAACCAGCATGCCGACGATGCCCCAGACGACGGTCATGATCGAGAATGCGCGGATCACGCCATAGTCGTAGGTCATTGCGGTGGATTTGCTCATCTTCGGACTTCCTCCCGGCTGTGTTTCTTGGCGATCGTACTGGCCTTATACCCCTACCCGTATACAATGCATTCATCCGCGCGCAGCGACCCTGCCGGGCGCGCAGCATGGGCTGGAAAAGCGGGCGTCTGGGGAGTGGACGCAGGGCATCCTAAGCAGGCCAAACACCGCGCTTTTGATACAAATCAATGGCGCCCCGGTGGCCGGTAGCCGCATGGCGCGCGGCGCGCCAGTCAGCCGTCGCGCAGATCCGAGGGGTTGTCGCGGCGAGTTTCAATGGCTCCCGGCTTGTCTTCATCGAAAATGCGGCTGCCCTCTTCCTCGAGACGTTCGAACTGCCCGCTCATCGCGGCCCAGACCAGGACACCGCCGATCGCCAGCACCAGCACGACCGACAACGGAATCAGCAAGTACAACGCATCCATCGTGAACTCCGGCCTTCGGCGTCTTGCGGCGCGCCTGCAATATGCGATCGCCGTTCACTGGCGCGCACGCAGCGCGTTGGCGACAACCATTGCCGAGCTTGCAGCCATGCCGACCGCTGCCAGCGCCGGCGACAGATAGCCGAACGCAGCGAGCGGAATGACGCCGACGTTGTACAACAGCGCCCAGGCGAAATTCTGGCGGACGATGCGCATGCCGAATCGCGAGCTGCGTAGCAGTTCCGCCACATCGGCAGCGCGCGACGCGAGCACGATGAAGTCGGCGCGCGCCTGTGCCAGCGACGCACCCTCGGCGAGCGCGATCGACACGTCGGCTTGCGCCAGCACCGGCGCGTCGTTGAAACCATCACCGAGCATCGCCACCCGACGTCCGGCGCCCTGCAACTGCGCAACGAGTTCGCGCTTGCTGGCTGGTGTCTGCTGCGCATAGGCGCGCTCGACGCCGAGCGCGCGGGCGATCCGCTCGACCGCACCGGCACGGTCGCCCGAGACCAGCAGCACGTCAGCACCGCCGGCACGCGCGGTGTCGATCAGCGCCGCGGCATCGGGCCGCAGCACTTCGCCGAAGGCAAAAAGGGCGAGCGCGCCTTGTGCATCAGCCAGTGCGATCACGCTGTCGTCGCGCGGCAATTGTGCGGCCAGCGCCGGCCAGCGCTTGAACCAGGCGTTCTGCGCCGCATCGGTGCCCAGCGCCAGCGCGAATTCGATCTTGCCGATGCGCAACCGGCGGCCTCCGACCGTGCCTTCGATTCCCGCCGACGGCGTGATGCTCACGTCCTGCGCCGGCGGCACCACCGCGTGCGCAGCTTTGGCGGCCGCCGCCAGCGCGCGGGCAAACGGGTGCGCAGCCACCGCCTCCAGCGCGGCCGCTTGGCCCAGGACTTCGGAGCTGCGGTGGCCGCGCAGCGCGATGACGCGCGTCAATGCGGGCTCGGCCGTGGTCAGCGTGCCCGTCTTGTCGCAGGCGAGCACATCGATGCTCGACAGAGCTTCGAGGGCGGCGCTGCGCGCCGTCAGCACGCCTCGCTCAGCCAGCCGCGACTGGGTTGCCGCCAAGGCCGCCGGTGCAGCCAGCGACAGTGCGCATGGGCAGGTGGCCACCAGCACAGCCACCGCCGCCGGCAGTGCCTGCGCTGGATCGATCCACCACCAGCCGGCGACGGTCGCCACCGTGACCGCCAGCACCACCCACAAAAAGCCCGTTGCGATCCGGTTGGCCAGTTCGACGATGCGCGGCCGCTCGCGACCGGCATCGTCGATAAGCCGGCGCAGCGCTGCCAGTGACGTCGCCTCGCCGGCGCGCGTCACACGGACGACAAGTGGCTGCTCGAGATTGACGCTGCCGGCGAGCACAGGACTGCCGTCGTGCTTCTCGATCGGCGTGGCCTCGCCGGTCAGCCAGGCTTGCGAGACCGATGACGTCCCTTGCACGATCAGGCCGTCGGCCGGCACGGTTTCGCCGACGGAAACCAGAACGTGATCATCAACGACCAACTGTTCCGCCGACAGTGGTTCCGTGGCCAGCGATGCTGGAAAGCCGCGCAGCCGCCGCGCCGTCAGCCGCGCGCGCCGTTGCGCGGCATCCAGATGCCTGCGCGCAAAGTGCAGGGCACGCGCCTGCAGCCAGCGCACGCCGAGCACCAGCGCGACGAACATCGTGATCGAATCGAAGTAAACCGGCCCGCGCGCGGTGATCGTTGCCCAGGCACTGGCGACGAATGCCGCCGACAGTCCGAGCAGGATCGGCAGGTCCATGCCGATCGGGCCGGCACGCAACTGGCTCGCCGCTGCCCGCAGGATCGGCGCGGCGCAGAAGAGCATGACCGGAATGGTCAGCACGAGCTGTGCCACGCGCAGCAGCTGCTCGATGTCCGCCGGGATGTCGCCGGGCGCAGCGACATAGGCCGGCACCGCCAGCATCATCACCTGCATCATCATCAGCCAGGCGAGCAGCACACGCAGCAGTTCGATGCGGTGGCGCCGCTTTTCGCTCGGTGCACCGACGTCGGTGCGATAACCAGCACGCTCGATTTCGCGTTTGAGCGCCGCAACGTCGGTGCGTTTCGGCTCGTAGCCGACGTAGGCGCGCTGTGCCGTGAAATCGACGTGCGCGGTCGCAACGCCAGGCACACGGCGCAGCCGATGCTCGATCAGCAGCGCGCACGCCGCGCAGACCATGCCGCGGATTTCGATCTGTGCCCGCGTGCCGATCGGCACGTCGCGATTCAACGGCCCTTGTGCCAGCGACGCCTCGAGGGCGACGCGGTCCGCGTCACTGGCGTGCGCCAGGTGCAGCTGCTCGGCAATGAACGCGCATCCAAGACAGCAGAAATCCTGCCTGTGTCCGCCGATCGCACGGCTGACGATCTTCAGACCGGCCAGTGAATCGCCGCAATGGGCGCAGGATGCAGCCAAACCACCGTCGGCGGTGCCCGGTTCTTTGGCCTTGCGGATGACGGGAGCGGCAGACATGGCAGCGTGCCATTGAAGCGTACACAAGCGCGGCGGCGATTGCCCGCCGCGCTGCGAACCTCATGCGACGACCCTTGACGCACTTGCGTCAAGTCGACGATGCACGGACCCCGTTACGCGCGATTGCGCCTAGGCGTCAGGCGAAGTTGGCGCCGATCAGGTCGATACGGTCCGTACACAGCGCGTCGACACCCCAGCCGAAGATTTCCCGCGCCCGATCGGGGTCATTGACCGTGTAGCAGAACAGCCAGTAGCCGGCTTTCTTGACAGCGCGTGCCTGCTCACGTGTCAGGTGCCGGTGATTGGTGTGCAGCGAAACACAGTCCAGCGCCGCCAACTGTTCTGTCCAGTTCTCGGGCAGTCGATCGATCAGGAACCCTCGTGGCAGCGCCGGCGCGGTCACACGCGCGGCCTGCAGCGCATCAGGCGCAAACGAAGACAACAGCGGCACGCGCCAATCTACCGCGTCCACGCGATCGCCGCAGCCAGCCAGCCAATCAGCGTACAAATGGGCAGTCGCGCGCGCGACGACTTCGCCGGTGCGCAGTTCGGTGCTGGGCGATGGCTTGATTTCGAGATTGATCCAGATCGACTGCGCGCGACAGTGCTCGATGGCCGCGGCCAGCGAGGGCACCGGCTCACCGGCAAATCGTGGTCCCCGCCAGCTTCCGGCATCGAGTTGCGCCAGTTGCGCCGCCGTGTGTGCCGCAACGTCACCGCGGCCACTGGTTGTTCTCTCGAGGGTCGGATCGTGGATCAGCACCGGCACCTCGTCGGCCGACAACATCGCGTCGATCTCGATGGCGCGAAAGCCGAGTTCGTAGCCGAACCGGATCGCCGCCAGCGTGTTCTCCGGCGCCAAGGTGCCGCCGCCGCGATGGGCGACGATACGGGCGTACGGCCAAGGCCTGAAGTGACTCATGTGGGTTTCCGCTTGCGCCGGACGTAGATGATCTTCTCGACCCTGGCAACGACCAGCCCTTCGCGGTCGACAACATCGACCTGAAACAGGTGCAGATGCTTTTCGCCGCCGGCGGTCATGGTGACGATGTGATCGAGATCGGCCTGCGTCAGGACGAAGGTGGCGCGGATCCGCGAACGGCCCGGTGCGATGAATTCGATCGCCGCCGTCTTGTCCCAGACCAGATAGTCGTCGGGCAGATTGTGCAGCACCATCAATGCGAAAAAGGGGTCGGTCATCGCATACATCGAACCGCCGAAGTGCGTGCCGAAGTAATTGCGGTTGTACAGGCGCAGTGGCGTTTCCACCTCGATGCGGCGGAAATCGGCCGCGATGTGGCGCACGCGCACCCCGGCGCCGAGGAACGGCGGCCACAGGTTGATGCCGAGTTTCAACAGCCAGGGTGGGTACTTGCGGGCCATGTATGAAGCCGATCGAAGCGGCCGAACATTAGCGCAGCGGCCAGGACCGTTAAGCTGCGCCCAATATCGATCGCCATCGCCCTAGAAGTGCCATGACCTCGACCAAGGCCCTCGATCACCTGCGCGTGCTGGATCTGACCCGCGTACTGGCCGGCCCCTGGTGCACGCAGCTGCTGGCCGATCTCGGCGCCGATGTCATCAAGATCGAGCGGCCCGGCAGCGGAGACGATACGCGGGCATGGGGCCCGCCGTATCTGAAGGACACGCAAGGACACGACACCTCGGAGGCAGCCTATTACCTCGCCGCCAATCGCGGCAAGCGCTCGGTCACCGTCGACATCAGCCGGCCCGAAGGTCAGCAGGTGCTGCGCCGGCTTGCGGCGAGCAGTGACGTCGTGGTGGAGAACTACAAGGTCGGCCAGTTGGCGAAGTACAGTCTTGACTATGCGGCGCTGGCCGCCACCAACCCGCGCCTGATCTATTGCTCGATCACTGGATTCGGCCAGAACGGCCCATATGCCGATCGCGCCGGCTATGACTTCATCATCCAGGCGATGGGCGGCTTCATGTCGATCACCGGCGAGCGTGATGATTTGCCCGGCGGCGGCCCCCAGAAGGCGGGCGTGGCGATCAGCGACCTGATGACTGGCATGTACGCGACGGTGGCGATCCTTGCCGCCGTGGCGCAGCGCGAACACAGCGGCGCCGGCCAATACATCGACCTGGCGCTGCTCGACACGATGGTCGCCATGCTCGCCAACATGAACACGAACTACCTGGTGAGCGGCAAAGCGCCGGGCCGCGCCGGCAACGCGCACCAGAACATCGTGCCGTATCAGGTATTCCGCGCCGCCGATGGCGATGTGGTGATCGCGGTGGGCAACGATGGCCAGTACGCCAAGTTCTGCGCCGTGGCCGGACGGCCCGATCTGGCCACCGATTCACGCTTCGCCAGGAACTCGGCGCGCGTGCGCAATCGCGCGGTGCTGGTGCCGCTGCTCGAGAATATCGTCCGCGCAAAGCCGGTCGGTTTCTGGACCGAGAACCTCGAGGCTGCCGGCGTGCCCTGCGGGCCGATCAATTCGATCGCCCAGGCGCTCGCCGATCCGCAGATCACTCATCGCGGCC
>JBFINI010000194.1:0-6215 GCA_041611275.1 Burkholderiaceae bacterium | reverse complement strand
GGCATCGATCCGGTCGAGAATGCGCCGTGCGGTCTTGACGTGGACAGCCTCGCCGCCGTGGCTGGCGCACATCAGGGCCAGCATCTGCGAGTCAATGCCGAAGCGCTCCAAGCCGCCGTCCTGCACGAAGCCAAGCGCCTGCAGCGGCTTGAGCGCCGAGCGGGTGAAGTTCAGGCCGTTCGCGTCACCGACGCCGCAAATCAATGCGCCTTTCGCATCGACGACGGCGATCGAGCCGAGATGCACGCATTCGGGGTGGCCGCCGCGCGTGGTGATCACGAGCGGCACATGGGCGGGAAAGACGGTCATGGCGGGAGAGCGCCCGCGACGCACCGGGCACAGCGAGGCGGCAGCGACGATTGTCTCAGGCGGGTTGCGCCGAGCCCGGCGCGAGCCGCCCCGAGACTTCCTTGCGATAACGATTCAGATCCTGCACCGACTTGAACGTGCGCTCGAACAGCAGGCTCATGTTGTGCAGGATGCGTTCGACGACCTTGCCTTCCCAGGCGTCGTCGAACTTGATCTGCGCGTCGAGCCAGCGCTCGAGCCAGGCCGGGTCGGGCAGCCGCGATTGCACCGTGTCGTTCGGAAACATCGCCTTGTTCACATGCAGATTGGTCGGGTGCAGCGCCTGCGCGGTACGCCGCGCCGAGGCCATCAGCACGCCGACCTTGGCAAACGCTGCGCGCGCCGAATCGCCAAGCTCGGCCAGATACTTCTTCATGTAGCGCAGGTAGGCACCCCCATGGCGCGCCTCGTCCTGCGACAGCAGCCGGTAGATGTGCTTGATCACCGGCTCGGTATGCCAGTCTGCCGCGCGCCGGTACCAGTGATTCAGGCGGATCTCGCCGCAGAAATGCAGCGTCAGCGTTTCCAGCGCGGGGGCCGGGTCGAACTCGAAGCGCACGGCGTGCAGCTCGTCGTGCGTCGGCACCAGGTCCGGCCGGAAGCGCTTCAGGTATTCGATCAGCACCAGCGCGTGTTTCTGTTCCTCGTAGAACCACACGCTCATGAAGGCGGAGAAGTCCGAGTCATGCCGGTTGTCGCGCAGGAACATCTCGGTGGCCGGCAGCGCCGACCACTCGGTGATCGCGTTCATCTTCACCGTCTGCGCCTGCTCGTCGGAAAGCTGGCCGGCGTCGAACTGGTCCCAGGGCACATCCTTGTCCATGTTCCAGCGCACTGCCTCAAGCGACTTGAAAAGTTCCGGATAGAGCATGCTCATGTCATCGATCCCCCGTCAGCGCGCCGCCTGCCGCTTGAGCAGGCGCATCAGTGACCCCAGCAACGGGAGTTTCTCATACAGCTCCTCGGCCGCGTCCCAGTAATCGCGATGGTGGTCGATCCGACCGTCGGTGTCGAATCTCAGGTGGCTGGCGCCACGGATCAACTGCTCGCGGCCGGGCGAACGGCGCAGGCGGAAGTGGAACTCCCAGGTCAGGAAGGCATCGTTGCCCTCGCAGACCGCCTCGCGGATCACGAAGCGGGGCGCGTCGACCTGCTCGAACATGTGCGTGAAGATGCGGCCGATCGCCTCGGGCCCGCGCGCTTCGTTGAATGGGTCCTTGAAATAGGCCTGCGCCGCGTAATGTTCCGGCAGCCGCTGCGCGCTGGCCGGCGTCAGCGTCTCGAAATACTGCTTCACCCGGGCCACCCGCGCATCCATCGACTCAGGTCCCAGTCACGCGGCGCACGGCCGCCAGTTGCCATCGATAAGGCAGGATACGCAGCAGCTTCAGCCAGCAGGTGAAGCGCCTGGGGTAGTGGATCTCGAAGCGGCCGGCGGCGATGCCGGCCAGCGTCTCGCGCGCCGCTTCGTCGGCGGAGATCAGCGCGGGCATCTTGAAATCGTTCTTCTGCGTCAGCGGCGTGTCGACGAAACCCGGGTTGACGAGGTACACGCCGATGCCGAGCGGCTGCAGGTCGCCGTACAACGATTCGGCAAAATTGATCAGCGCCGCCTTGCTGGCACCGTAGATCAGCGACTTCGGCAGGCCGAGGTAGCCGGCCACCGACGAGACGATGGCGATGCCGCCGCGGCCCTGCGCCAGCAGCACCGGCAGCACGGCATCGACGCAGTTCAATACGCCATGCAGGTTGACGTCGAGCAGTTTGCGCGCTGCCTCGAGACTCCAGCTTTGCGCGCGCATTTCGGTGTGGGTGCCGGCGACGATCAGCGCCAGATCGAAACCGCCCCAGGCCTCGAAGATCTTCTCGGCCGCCGCGTGCACCTGGGCCACATCGGTGACGTCGAGCGGTGCGATCAGCGCCTGCGGCGCATTACCGGCGATCTTCTCGAGCTTCTCGGCGCCGCGCGCTGACAGCGCCACGCGCGCGCCAGCGGCGAGCGCCTGCCGGGCGATCGCCGCACCGATGCCATAGGAGGCGCCGATCACCCAGATGCGCTGGTCGCGCCAGGAATCGATGCGTGGATTCAGCGGCACGGCATCAGACCTTGCGAAACGAAATCAGCACCTCGCCGACCTTGAAGCCCCAGAAGCGCATGACGGCGCGATTGATCAGCACGCGCTCGTCGACCAGGTACATCCAGTCGTCGAAGTCGATGTTGTACACGCTGCCGGATTCGGTCTTCAACGCGAAGGTGTAGGTCCAGTTCAACGCGTTGCCGGCGACGGTGCCCGCGGCCTCGCCGACCACGTCGGCGGCGGTGCCGCGCCAGCGGCCGGTCTGGCCAGCGACCGGCTTCAGGGTCCAGATGCGTTTCTCGGTCTTGCCGTCGGACCAGACGAAGTCCTCGTCGAGCGTGCCGACCTCGCCCTGCCAATTGGCGGCGATGCGCACCAGGAAGCGGCGCTCGACGCGGCCTTCGCGGTTGATGAACAGGCCGTGGCCTTCGATCGTGCCGTCGAAGTAGCGGCGCAGGTCGAGCGCCGGTTTCTCGCTGGCGTAGATCTGCGGATCGACCGACGAGCAGCCGGCCAGCACGGCCAGCGCGAGCACGGCGAAGACGCGAACCAGCATGGGGCTGAACATTTTCACTCCTCAGAATTTCTGCCGCGCCCAGGCATAGCCGAGCGCGCCGGCTGCCACCAGCTTCAACGCGCAGGGCACGACCGCGTAGGTGAAGGCCAGCGCGGTGAGCGCCTGCGGATCCTGTTCGCCACGCCCGTAGCCAAGCGACTCGAGCAGCGACAGCGCGATGCCGCCGGCCAGGGCGAGGCACAGCTTGTTGACAAAATTCCATAGCCCGAAGTAAACGCCCTCGCGGCTGCCGCCATGACCGTTGGCGTCGATCACCCGCGCCAGCAGCGCCGGCGGCAGCGCGAGGTCGGCGCCGAAGGCGAACCCAGACAGCACGCAGATGGCGACGAACGCCACCAGCGCCGTCGAGCCCTGGCTGGCCTCCAGTCCGAAGGCCCAGACAAAGGCGGCCACTGCCGCGACCATGCCGCCGAGCCAGATGCCCTGCAGCGGCCACGTGCGGGCCAGGCGGATCCACAGCGGCATGCTGGCCGCGCCGGCGATGAAATACAGCGCCAGGAAAAGCCCCGTGTACTCGCGCAAGCCGAGCCGGTCGGCGACGAAGAACTGGAACACGGTGGCGGTGATTGCCGGCGCGATCGCATTGAGCGCGAAGATCGCCAGCAGCCAGCGCAGGCGCGACGTGCGCAGCGGGATCAGGAAGGCGGTGAAGCGGTGGTCGGCTGCTTGTCCGACAGCACGACGGCGCGGGCGCGGCGCATAAAAGGCGAGCAGCGCCAAGCCGGCGGCCAGCAATACAACAAAGGTGGCGACCAGCGCCGGCATGCCGGCCACCGTCGGAACCGTGCCGCCGATCAGCACGCCGATCAGCCCCGCGCCCTCGCGGCTGGCGGTGATGCGTGCGCGGCCGGCATCGTCGTGCGCCAGTTCGGCGCCCCAGGCCTGGTAGGCGATGCTGGCCAGCGAGTAACCGAGATAAGCACAGGCCAGCGTGGCGAACAGCCACACCGCGTTGGCGGTGGTGCCGGTGGTGCCGGTGGCGCCAAGCAGGGCCGGACTGAACAGCAGCGCGAAACCAAGGGCCAGCGGCACCGCGCCGAGCAGGATCGGCCGCAGCGTGTTGCCGGCTTCGTTCTGCGCATCGACCCAGTTACCGAGCAGCGGGTCGACCACCGCGTCGATCAGGCGGGTGGCCAGCAACGCCAGGCCGATCGTGGTCAGCGCCAGCCCGGTCGTGGCCGCATAAAAATCCGGCAGCAGGATGTTCATCGGCAACGCCGTCATCGTCACCGGCAGGCCGAAGGCCGCATAGGCGGCCAGGCCGCTGCCGCGCGGGGCCGTCATTGCCGGGGTCGCCGCGGCCGCGGTCACCGCCACGCTCAGTTCACCTTGCCGGCTGCGCCGGCCAGCAACTGCTCGCGCAGTTTCGGGACCTTCGTGCGCGGATCGAGCCAGATGGCGAAGAAGGCGCGCGCGAAGGCCGGGTCTTCGATGGCGCCGATGAAGCGGCCATCGAAGTAGAAGCGGGCGCCGCGTCCCGGCAGGTTGACGCCGGCCAGCCGTTTGCCGGCACCTACATCGGGGAAGATGCGCAGCATGTCGGCATGCCACGCTGCGCGCCGCGCGTCATCGCCGAACTGCAACCGGGTGATCTCGTCGCGGCTGGTATCGGCGATCGATGCGCCGCTCAGGCGGCGCGCGTAGCGCAGTTCGAGCACAAACGGCTGCGCAGTCGGTTCGCGCGCATCGAGGGCATCGCGCGCATACAGATCGGCGTCGTAGACATGAAAGCCGAACCAGGTCAGGCGGCCGCTGCCGGCGAGTTGCGCCTCGGCGATGTAGCGGGCGATGTACGGTGGCGCATCGCTGGCGGCAAATGCTGGCAGCGCCATCGCGGTGGCAAGCAGCGCGGCGGCGCACGCCCGGCGCTGCGGGCTGATTGTCCGCAATCCGCTGCGCGCCTGCCTGGCTCGGCGTTGCGCCACGGTTGCCGACAGGCCGCGCCAGGCTGGCTCAGTGCCTGGCGAGCGTGAAGTGGAAGACATCGGTGTTGCCTTGGGCGAAGGCGGCCTCGCAGTAGGCCAGATAGAACTCCCAGGTGCGGATGAAGCGCTCGTCGAACCCGAGCGCACGCACGGCGGCGAGGCGGCCGACAAAGCGCTGGCGCCAGGTGGCCAGCGTGCGCGCATAGGCGCGGCCGAAGGCATGCTGCCGCACGACCTGCAACCCGGCTGCCTGCGCCTGGGCGGCGAAGGCCGACGGCGAGGGCAGCATGCCACCGGGGAAGATGTACTGCTGGATGAAGTCGGTGCCGCGGCGGTAGCGGTCGAACAGCCGCTCGTCGATGGTGATCGTCTGGATGCAGGCCCGCCCGCCCGGCTTCAGGCAGCGCGCCAGGGTGGCGAAATACGACGGCCAGTATTCCTCGCCGACCGCCTCGAACATCTCGATCGAGGCGATGCCGTCGTAGGTGCCGCGCTCGTCGCGGTAGTCGTGCAGGCGCAGGTCGGCTGCCAGGCCGGCGCGTTTGAGGCGGAACTGAGCCGATTCGAGCTGTGACGGCGATAACGTCAGGCCGGTCACCTGGTGGCCGGCAGCCGCCGCGATCTCGGCAAAGCCGCCCCAGCCGCAACCAAGTTCAAGCACGCGGCTCGCGGGCGGCAGCTGCAGCTCGTCGAGTACACGGCGGTACTTGGCCCGCTGCCCGTGCGCGAGTTCGGACTCGTCGAGCGGCCGATGCGGATCGCTCACGGTATCGAGCAGCGCGCTCGAGTAGGTCATCGATGGGTCGAGCCACAGCGCGTAGAAGCTGTTGCCGAGGTCGTAGTGCGCGGTGATGTTCTTCTTCGCGCCCGCCCTGGTGTTGCGATTCAGCAGGTGCTTCAGGCGATAGATCAGCCGGCCCCACAGCGAGCCGTAGATCACCGTTTCGGCGGCGTCGCGATTGCGGACGAAGAAGGCGAGCAGCCGCGCCAGGTCGCGCGAGCGCCAGTCGCCGGCGATGTAGCTCTCGGCAAAGCCGATGTCGCCGTTCTTGAGCGTGGCGGCGCAGACATTCCAGTTGGCAAGCTGCAGATCGGCATGCGGCTCGCCGCTGCCGCCGCGGCCGAACTCGACACAGTGGCCGTCGGGAAAGGTGACCGCGAGCCGGCCGTGTTCGAGACGCTCGAGCAGTCGAAGCGTGAAGCGGGCGGCGGCCGGAACACCGCGCGGATCGAGCGGATCGCGGCTGCGGCCGGGGGAGGTGAGGACGAATTCGTTCATGGGCTGCG
>JBFINI010000193.1:0-6230 GCA_041611275.1 Burkholderiaceae bacterium | reverse complement strand
TTCAGCGCAATGAGCCCGGCCTTCAGCCCCACCTGTTCGAGCGGCCGGTCCTCAAGTTCGGGGCGACGCTGGTGCAGCTGCCGTGGGTCGTCGGCATGCAGAACAACAGCACGGCCGCGATCAACAACCTGAGGCGACTCGGCGCTCGCCGTGGGCAGGCTCGTGACGAGGCGCGACGGATCGAAGCAGGGATCGCCAAGCTGCTCGAGAAGCGCGGGTTCGGGACGCTGCTCAACTAGGTGCCGCCGCGCGGCGCTGACGACGCCGGCGAGGTGGATCTGATCGCCGTTCTCGACGGGCATTTGTTCGTCATCGAGGTGAAGTCGACGTTCATGCGGAGATCTCAGCGGGACGCGTGGTTGCACGCGACCACTACGCTTCGCAAGGCCGGACAGCAGCTTCGGCGCAAGGTCGAAGCGGTATCGGTGGCAATCGCTTCGGATCCTGGGTTTCGCACGATGCTGGGCTTGGCCGAGGGCCTGACTCCGAGTCGACAACACGTGTGGATCGCCGACACATGCATCGAATGCGACCACCAACGGTTCGGCGGCTTCCTGAAGGTCTCCGTCGAAGAGCTGCTCATCGCGCTTCGCGACGATCGTCACCTGCTGAACGATCCTGAAGGACTGCTTTCCGGGAGTTACGCAGTTGACGAGGCGCGTGAAGCAGATGCAAGCGAGTCCGGCTGGAGTCTGTACCCCGACGACTTCAGCGCGGAACGCTTCGCCGAGGTTATCGAGACGGAGGCTGTGTGGGACAGGCGGACCGCATAGCGTGGTGATCGTCTTCGGCCGTGGGCGGAGTCCCGGGACGTTGCGTGTCGCAAGTAGTGTTTTGAGAACAGCCAAGCGCGCCGCTCCTGCTCCTTAGGCGTAAGCGGCTTCGATCTGCCGACGAGTGTGAGGAGCTCTGCAGTTGCGCTGCCGCAGATAGTCACGCTTGACGTTAATCACGTATAACGTTACTATTGGGCCGGTGGCGATCAAGACGTTCAAGTGCGCCGAGACTGAAGCGCTGTTCCAGTTACGGCGCGTGGCGCGCTTCGCCAACATCGAGCGCCCGGCGCTGCGCAAGCTGAAGCAACTCGACCTTGCGCGCCGCATCGAGGACCTGCGCGCGCCGCCGGCCAACCGGCTCGAGCAGCTGAAGGGCGATCGCGCGGGCCAGTGGAGCCTGCGGGTGAACGATCAGTTCCGGATCTGCTTTCGGTGGACGGGAACCGACGCCGAAGACGTAGAGATCGTGGACTATCACTGAGGCAAGACGAGATGACCAGGAAACTCAAGCCGGTGTCGCCCGGCGAGATGCTCGCAGAGGAGTTCCTCAAGCCATTGAGCATGAGCAACTACCGCTTGGCAAAGGAGATCGGCGTGCCCGCGCAGCGCATCGGCGAGGTCGTTGCCGGCAAGCGCGCGATCACCGCGGACACCGATCTGCGGCTGTGCCGCTTCTTCGGACTCTCCGACGGCTGGTGGCTGCGCCTGCAGGCGGACTACGATACCGAGGTCGCGAAGGCTGGCCTGGCGAAGACGCTTGCGAAGATCAGGCCGTGGAAGGAATCAATGGAGGAGACGGCGGATGCGCACTGATCGCGGCGCCCGTGCGGCGGCGTCGTGACGGCAAAAAATTTGCCACAAAGACTCGATGCGACAACACCTTATGTCACCTGATGCCGGCACCTTTGCGATCCCGACTCGAGTGCCCGAGGGGCTGCGTCCTCCAGCGGGATCGCATGCAGCGAAGCGATAGATCGCGATAGATCTCGAAAGCGAGCGATTGTGGAAGCGCCGATGGTTCTCGATAGATGTCGATCGATGGTGAAAGCTGCGCTCGGGGATCCCAGTCAAAATGACGGTACTTCTGACGGTAAGACATCCGGCGTCGTGTGATGAGCATCAAGCCAGACAAGGACTTACCGAAGCCGTTGATGATCGAGTGGGAATAGGTCGACCGGATCGTGGCGCCAGTCGTTATCGGTAATGGCAAGGTGCAAGCGCGCCGAGGAAAACAGATCCAACTCCCTCCCCAATAAAGATCATGCTGAATCCTATGAAGAAGAACCAAGGTCTGCTGCTTCTGGCTATGGCAATTGCCACTTTCGCTGCCGTCGCGCAGATGCCGCCGCAGCCCGATCCGAACAACGTGTACAGCGAAACTGCGGCCGACAAGCTGAGTCCGGCAGTCAAGGACCATCTGCCGCGCGTGTACGTGCCGAACCGGCGGTCGAACGACGTGACGGTGATCGACCCGGCGACGCTGAAGGTGATCGAGCGCATCAAGGTCGGCATCCACCCGCAGCACGTCGTGCCGTCGTGGGACCTGCAGACGCTGTGGGTCACCAACAATGCCGAGGGGCGCACTGACGGCACGCTGACGCCGATCGATCCGAAGACCGGCAAGCGGCGCGGCCCGGACATCGCGGTCGATGACCCGTACAACATGTACGCCACGCCGGACGGCGCCTCGGCGATCGTGGTGGCCGAAGCGCGCAAGCGGCTCGACTTCCGCGATCCGCACACGATGAAGCTGCAGTACTCGATCGACGTGCCGAAGTGCCCAGGCGTCAATCATGCGGACTTCTCGGTCGACGGCAGCTACGCCATCTTTACCTGCGAGTTCGGCGGCGCGCTGGCCAAGATCGATCTCGCCGGCCGCAAGGTCGTCGGCTATCTGTCGCTCGGCAAGGGGCTGATGCCGCAGGACATCCGCATCTCGCCGGACGGCAAGGTGTTCTTTGTCGCCGACATGATGGCCGACGGCGTGCACGTGATCGACGGCGAATCGTTCACCAAGGTCGGCTTCATCGCCACCGGCGTCGGCACGCACGGGCTGTATCCGAGCCGCGACGGCAGGAAGCTGTATGTGGCCAATCGCGGTACGAACAAGGTGTACGGGCCGCCGCGCGGCAAGGGCAGCGTCTCGGTGATCGACTTCGCCACGCGCAAGGTCGAGACGACGTGGACGATTCCCGGCGGCGGCAGCCCCGACATGGGCAATGTCAGCGCCGACGGCACAACGCTGTGGCTGTCGGGCCGCTTCGACGACGTCGTCTACGCGATCAACACCAGTACCGGCGAGACGAAGACAGTCAGGTCGCCGACCGAGCCGCACGGCCTGACAGTGTGGCCGCAGCCGGGGCGGTACTCGCTTGGACACACCGGCAACCTGCGCTGAGCGCGGCGGCGTCCTGACAATCACGGCTGCGATCGTCGGCGTGCCGACCGCGCCCGCCCGTCAAGGCGCGACATTAGCGACGTAGAAGCTGCCAGCGCCGGCTCACGCGCACCGCCTCGACGTCGGCGGCCTCGCGGCGAGCCTTATCACTGGCCCTTCTTGGACTGGATCAGTCCGAGCAGGTTGCCGTCCGGGTCAATCACGGTGGCGTGCAGATCGCCCCAGGGCTGCGGCTCGGGTTTCATCTTCTTTTTCGCGCCCATCTTGAGCAAGCGGTGGAAGGTCTTCTCGATGTCGGTTACCTGGAACCAGGCGCTGACGCCGCCGGGATTGCGCACGGGCGACTCGGTCGGCTCGAAGCCGACATAGTTGCCGCCCAGCCAGTAACCGATGTGATTGTCGAAGACCGTCGATGGCGCGGGAAACTCGAGCGCCTGCTCGTAGAACTTGGCCAGCGCCTTCATCTGCGGCGTGTAGATGATGATCGTCGACAGCTTGGTGCTGTCGCGCCTGTCGGTGCTGTCTTGAGCAACCACGTGCAACGGCGCGGCCAGACCGAGGAACAGTGCGAGGCAACGCAGTTTCGGGAAGTTCATGTCGGCCGCTCCAGTGACGTGTTGATCATGGCTGCAACGCTACGCGCGCCACCACCGAGGCGATTGTAGAAATCGGACGTCCCACGACGATCAGGCGAACGCGTCGGCCAACACATGCCGCTCGCCGATGAGCCTGCCCGGGCTGGTGCCGCAGAACGCGCGGAAGCCGCGAATGAAGTGGGCCTGATCGAAGTACCCGGCGGCGCAGGCCGCATCGGTCAGCGTCGTCGCCTCACCATTCCTGACGGCTTTTGGTGCGAACTGCAGCCGCATGATGCGCGCGAAGGACTTCGCGCCGAGCCCGACTTGCCGGCGCAGCACGCGATTCAGGTGGCGCGGGCTGACCTGCAGATCTGCCGCCAGCCGGTGCACGGCGACCGCTCCGTGCGATGTGGTCAGTGCGTCGATCGAGGCGCGGGCCAGAGGATCGACAGCGTTAGCACGGTGGAGCAATTGCAGCAGAAAGGACTCGACGACGTCGAATCGCGCTTCGACGCCGCCGGCCGTCATCAGCCGTTCGACCGTATCGGCCGCCGCCGATCCGAGCAGATCGGCCGCATTCACCGTCTCACCGGCAAGCGAATCCATCGGCAGTTTCAGCAGCGGTTGCGTGCCGAACGGGTGGGAGCGCACACCGAGCATGCCAATCGGACCGGTGGGGCGGATGGCGATCGACTGCGTGATCTGGCCACCAATCATGCTCGCGGATGAAGCACGCCGGATTGACCGTCGGCGAACGAAGCGCACGGCGCACCGAAATGAAAGAGCATCTCCATGCAGCCGTCGGGAACGACGAGTTCGGTCGACGCTACGGTCGCCACGACGTCCTCGAGCATCCAGTAGAACTTCACCAGATGCTGCAGAGGACGGCACGATTGGCGTCGTCCGAATCTCATGCGACGTCTGTCCGCGTTCAAACGCGCACTTCAACCAATGTTCGTTCTAGAACGCGGCGGAATACGCTTAGGCGCAGGATAACCGCCTCCGTCCGCCAGGGGTCAGCGTCATCGGCGTAGACGGGCAGTGGGCGCAGGAGGGCGGATCGCCGCTCAGGCCGCAGCCGGCGCGCTGCGAAACGGGTGCCACCACAGCGGCAGGGCGACGAAGCCAGCCACGATCAGCAGCGCAGCGCGCCACGCTGGTGCCGCGCTGAGCAGCAGGTCGGAGAGACCGACGAGCCAGGCATAGGTCGACACCGCACAGGCGAGCATGCTGAGCATGCGTCGGCGCAGCTCCGCTCCCGGCGCGCGCGCCTCGAGACCGGCCGCCGCCGCGGTGGCGGCCCACCGGCCCGGCGGTCGCACACGTTTGTAGAACGCGGCCAGCCGCTCGGGCTCCGTGGCCGGCCCGAACAGCGCGGCCAGCACAACGACCGCCAGCGATGCCAGCGCCATCAGCAGCAGCCGCAGCCAGTCATCGGCCACCGTCAGCAACAGCACCGGTGCCAGCGTCAGCGAAGCGACGATCGACGCAGCCTCGGCGAGCAGGTTGACGCGTTCCCACAGCCAGCGCAGCACCAGCACCGCGCCCACACCGGCGCCGAACAGCAGCGAGATCTGCCAGGCGGTCTGGATCGAGCCGAGCGCAGTCATCAGCCACAGCGACAGGGCTAGCAGGACGATTGTCGACAGCCGTGCGACCAGCACCAGTTCATGTGGCCTCGCTTCTCGCTTCAGCCAGCGGTCCAGCAGCACGCCGCGGTACAGGTCGTTGGCCCAGTAACTGGCGCCCCAGTTCAGGTGGGTGTCGATGGTCGAAGCGAGCGCCGCCAGCAGACTCGTGATCAGCAGGCCGCGGAAGCCGGCCGGCATCAGCTGATCGACGCCGACCGCGTATAGGGATTCGCGCGCGGCGATCGCCGTTTCGTCGAGCGCCGTCCCGGCCGGCAGCGGGTAGATGACCAGCAGGGCGAGCCCGATCAGCAGCCACAGCAGGCTGCGCACGACCACCTGCAGCAGCGTGAAGGTGACCGCCGCGCGCTCGGCGTCGCGGTCGCTGGCGCAGGCCATCGTCCGCTGCGCCAGGTAGCCGGTGCCGTCGGCGTTCATCTGGAAGATCCACTGCAGCGCCAGCACGGTGACGAAGGGTGCCAACGCCTCGGCCGTTGGCACGAAGGAAGTGAAGCGTTCGGCCTGCTCTTCGCCGTAAAGCTGCGCCAGCCTGTCAGTCAGGCTGCCAAGGCCGCCGGCGGCGTCGACCGCGAACCAGGCATAGGCCGCGGTGCCGACAAGCATCAGCGCCAGTTGCACGATGTCGGTACGCACGACGCTGCGCAGACCGCCGGTGGTCGAATACAGCGCGACGAAGGCAACGGTGGCGAGGATGCCGAGCAGGCTGTTGGTCGTTGCGGTGGCCGCATCGAGCCCGGTCACGCCGGAGTGCATTTCGAGGCCCGTGGACGCGATTTGTTCGCGCAGCGCGCCGTAGAACTCCACCGGCAGCCACTCGTGCCACGGCAGG
>JBFINI010000192.1:0-6251 GCA_041611275.1 Burkholderiaceae bacterium | reverse complement strand
GGCGCGCTCGAATGCGGCCGCTGCAAAGACAGTCGGCTCTGACGGGATCGCTCCGCTTTCATAAAATGAGCGCGTGAAGAAAGTCAAGGCTGGTGCACAGCAAAGTCCCGCGTAATCGGCTGCCGACGCAAGACGCTGAATCCCGCGTTGAACGCTGGCCGCCGACGTCCGCGACAGGCCGAGCGGGAAATCGAATCGTCGTGCTGTGGACGGATTGTCCTCCTGTTCGAAGGCCGCGGAGCAATGCCATGGACCGAATCATGGTCAGTGTCTACATCGCCGTCAGTCTCGACGGGTGGATCGCCCGCAACGATGGCGCGCTTGACTGGCTGGCGTCAATGCAGGTCGATGGTGAGGACTACGGCTATGCAGAATTCTTTGCCGGCGTCGATTCGGTCGTGCTGGGGCGCGCCACGTATGAGACGGCCCTGTGCTTCGATCCCTGGCCGTACGCCGGCCGCAGCGTCGTTGTGCTGACCCACCGTGCGCTCACGGCGCGACACGGCGAACGGACCCATGCCGGCGCGCTGGCGCCATTGATGCGCGCGTTGAGCGACAGCGGAGCGACGCGCGTCTATCTCGACGGTGGCCAGGCGATCCGGCAAGCGCTCGCCGAGGACCTGGTCGACGAACTGACGCTGTCGTCGATACCGATCGTGCTCGGTGATGGCCGGCCGCTGTTCGGCGCCGGACTGCCCGAGTCGAAATGGCTACTGCAATCGTCGCGCGGCTTTCCGAGCGGTCTGGTGCAAAGCCGTTATCTGCGCGCCCGACCCTGATGCCGTCTTGACGGGCCCATCGACCTGGGCAAGTGGTTCAGCTCGTCGGCGGCAGCGCGACGCCCAGCCGCTGCGCCGCAGGTTCGAGCCCCGGCATGATCGACTCGTGCAATCGCACACCATTTGCCAGCTGCTCGCGGCGCAGTGCCATGGCGCGTTCGCCCGGCAAGCGCACCGCATCGACGCCGGGCCGCGGCGGATTGCCGCGGCATTCCCGCGCGATGAATTCGGTCTGGCGCACGAAGTCGTCGCGACCGCCGAAGGCCTCGGGATCGAAGGCCTGCACGAACACGGTCGCTCCCCAACCCTGCTTCGGATCGGCGCGACCGAAGCCGGCCAGCCCGCCGGTCAATGCCTCGACCAGCAGTGCCAGCCCGTAGCCCTTGTGGCCCGCTTCGAGTCCGCCCAGCGGCAGGATCGTTCCGGGTGGCTCGGTGAACAGCGCTGCCGGATCGTCGGTCGGGTGACCGCTGGCGTCGAGCAGCCACGGATGCGCGAAGCGCTGCTTTGACTTGTGCAGCCGCGCGCTCATGCCGTTGGTGGTAATCGACGCCGAGACATCGACCAGTACCGGGTCACCCGCGGTCGGAAAACCGATGGCCAGCGGATCGGGCGTGAACACGGCGCGGGTGCCGCCGAACGGAGCCACGCTGGCCGAGTTCGCGTCCGAACTGGCCACCAGCAGCACGAAGCCTCGTTCGATCGCGCGCAGCAGGTAGGCGGCGAGACAGGCGATGTGATGGCTGCGGCGGATTACTACCGTGGCGGTGCCGTAGGTACGTGCGCGTTCGATGGCGGCGTCGACCGCGCGCATCGTCAGCCACGGCCCGGGCAAGCGCTGGCCGTCCCACAGCAGGCTGGCCGGACGCTCGGACAGCACGGTCGGCTCGCCGCTGATGCGCATCGTGCCGCGTTCGATTTCGCCGAGGTAAGGCGCCAGCAGCGCCAGCCCATGCGTCGTGTGGCCGAGGAGGTCGCCTTCGATCAGTACATCGGCCACCAGAGCGGCGCGATCATCGCCGAGCCCGGCGCCGACCAGCAGCGATTGCGCAAACGCGCGCAGTTCGTCAACCGGATAACGCGCCATCAGTACACCGCGCGTCCGCCGGACAGATCGAACACCGCGCCGGTGGAGAATGAGCACTCCTCCGTGCACAACCAGGCAACCAGCGCAGCGATCTCCTCGACCGTGCCGAAGCGGCCCATCGGGATCTTCGACAGCATGAAGTCGATATGTGCCTGCGTCATCTGGCTGAACATGCCGGTGCGCACGGCTGCCGGCGTGATGCAGTTCACGCGAATGCCGGTCTTGGCCAGTTCCTTGCCGAGCGACTTGGTCAGCGCGATCACTCCGGCTTTGGAGACGCTATAGGCACTGGCGTTCGGGTTGCCCTCCTTGCCGGCGATCGAAGCGATGTTGACGATGCGCCCGTAGTCGGCCTCGCGCATCTTCGCGGCAACGACCCGATTGCACAGGAACAGCCCGGTCAGGTTGATGTTCATCACCTGCTGCCAGTCGGCGAGCGGATAGTCGATCAGCGCCGCGTTCGGGCCGGTGATGCCGGCGCTGCAAACGAGGACGTCGATCCGGCCGAACGCCGTCATGGTGGCCTCGGTGGCCGCGGCGACTTCGCTTTCGCTGGACACATCGAGCGCCACGCTCTGGTGTCCGCTGCCGAGCGCCTGGCGCGCGGACTCCAGTGCGGCGCGGTCGCGGTCCCACAGGCACACGCCAGCGCCGGAGGCGGCCAGGCGTGTGGCGATCGCCAGTCCGATACCGGCCGCGCCTCCGGTGACCACCGCCTTGCGTCCCTTCATGTCGAGCTGGTTCATCGTTTTCTTCTCCTCTCGCGCGACTGCGTCGACTATAGCGCCATCATGCGCGAGTCGCCGAAATTGGTCTGACCACTTGACCACGCGGCTTGACCCTAGCAAAACACACGCGCTACAGTGCCACGCAAGTCGCACCGCGACCGGCAGCCGCAGCGCAGACGAAGAATAATCGCGCAATACCTCGAAACTCGCAGCGGTCCAGCACAGGAGACGATCTCGCATGGCAGATTCACGGGGCCCCGCGCGCAAGCGGCGCAGCCAGGCCTGGTTCGGACGCGAAGGCAAGATGGGCTTCATCTACCGCTCGTGGGCCAAGAACCAGGGCGTGCCGCACGATCAGTTCGACGGCCGGCCGGTCATCGGCATCTGCAACACCTATTCCGAGCTGACACCCTGCAATTCGCATTTCCGCGTACTCGCGGACCAGGTGCGGCAGGGCGTGCTTGAAGCCGGCGGCTTTCCGCTCGAATTTCCCGTGATGTCGCTCGGCGAAACGCTGCTGCGGCCCACCGCGATGCTTTACCGCAACCTGGCCAGCATGGATGTCGAAGAAAGCATCCGTGCCAATCCGCTCGACGGCGTGGTGCTGCTGATGGGTTGCGACAAGACCACGCCGGCCTTGCTGATGGGGGCGGCCAGTGTCGACCTGCCGACCATTGGCGTCTCAGGCGGGCCGATGCTGTCGGGCTGGTACAAGGGCGAGCGCATCGGCTCGGGCACCAACACGTGGTCGCTGAGCGAGGACCTGCGCGCAGGCCGAATCACGCGCGAGGAGTTCCACGAGGCTGAGAGCTGCATGCACCGCAGCCACGGCCACTGCATGACGATGGGCACCGCCTCGACGATGGCCAGCATGGTCGAGGCGCTTGGAATCGGACTGCCGGGCAACGCCGCCTGGCCGGCCGTCGATGCGCGCCGCAACCTGATCGCCCGCGAGGCCGGCCGGCGCATCGTCGGACTGGTGGTCAAGGACGTGCGGATGTCGAAGATCATCACCCGCGCCGCATTCGAAAACGCAATTCGAGTGAACGCCGCGATCGGCGGCTCGACCAACGCGGTGATCCACCTGATCGCGCTGGCGCGCCGACTGGGCGTGAAGCTGTCGCTCGAGGACTGGGATGAATTCGGTCGCGGCGTGCACACGCTCGTGAACCTGATGCCCAACGGCAAGTACCTAATGGAGGACTTCTGCTACGCGGGCGGGCTGCCGGTGGTGATCCGCGAACTCGGCGAAGCCGGACTGCTCAGGCGCAAGGCGCTTACGGTCAACGGCAAATCGATCTGGGACAACAACCGCAAGGCGGAGAACTACAACCCGGACGTCATCATGCCGATGGCACGTCCGTTCAAGAAAGACACCGGCATCGCCGTGCTGCGCGGCAACCTCTGTCCGGACGGCGCGATCATCAAGCCGTCGGCGGCCACCCCGAAGCTGATGAAGCACAAGGGGCGCGCGGTCGTGTTCGAGGACATCGACGATTTTCATGCTCGTATCGACGATTCGCGCCTGCGCATCGACGAAGACTCGGTGATGGTGCTGAAGTACTGCGGGCCGAAAGGCTATCCCGGCATGGCCGAGGTCGGCAACATGCCGCTGCCGCCGCGGCTGCTGAAGAAAGGCATCACCGATCTGGTGCGCATCTCGGACGCGCGCATGAGCGGCACGGCCTATGGCACGGTGGTGCTGCACGTGGCGCCGGAGGCCGCTGCCGGCGGCCCGCTGGCGCTGGTGAAAAGCGGCGACCTGATCGAACTCGACGTCGCGAAGCGCCGGCTGCAATTGCATGTGGACGACGAGGAACTCATGCGCCGTCGCGCCGCATGGAAGCCGCCGAAGCCGGCCATGACACGCGGCTACACGCGGCTGTACATTGACCACGTGAACCAGGCCAACGAAGGCGCCGATCTGGACTTCCTGGTTGGATCAAGCGGCTCGGCCGTTCCGCGCGATAACCACTGAGTGCTGATCCATGATCGGCGATCGAAGAATCCGCGCCAGCTCACGGATAACGAATCACGAATGAAAGTCCTGATCACCGACTACGACTTTCCGGATATCGAGCTCGAACGTGGCTTGTTCGCGCAGGCGGGCGTCGAAGTCACGGTTGGGCAGTGTCGCACTGAGCAGGCGGTGATCGAGGCGGCTGGCGGCTGCTCGGCGCTGCTGGTGCAGTACGCGCCGATCACCGAGCGCGTGCTGGCCGCGCTGCCGCAGGTCGGGCTGGTGAGCCGCTTCGGCGCCGGATACGACACTGTCGATCCGGCCGCCTGTGCGCGGCAAGGCGTTTGGCTGGCGAATTCGCCTGATTACGGTGTCGGTGAAGTCGCCACCCACGCGCTGGGAATGGCGCTGGCGCTGCTGCGCCATCTGCCTTTCTATGATCGAGACGTGAAGACGGGTAACTGGCACTACCTGTCGGCAGGAAAGATCCGCCGGGCCTCGGGGCTGACGGTGGGCATCCTCGGTCTGGGCCGCATCGGCAAGCGCTTCGCGCACCTGGCGCGCAATTGTTTCGGCCGGGTCATCGCCTGCGATCCGTACATCATTGACGGCGATTTTCCGGCCTATGTCGAGCGGGTGACGCTGGCGCAGCTGTTCGAGACTGCCGACGTGATCTCGCTGCACGTGCCGCTGACCGATGAGACGCGCGGCATGGTCGATGGGCCGTTGCTGGCACGGGTGCGGCCGGGAACGATCCTGGTCAATACGGCGCGCGGTGCGGTGGTCGATATCGATGCCTTGCTGGCGGCGATGAACAGCGGCCGTATCGCCGCGGCCGGTCTCGACGTGCTGCCGACCGAGCCGCTGGCGATCGAACATCCGCTGGCCCGCCATGCACGCGTGCTGTTATCGCCGCATGCGGCGTTTTACTCGATCGATGCCGAGGTCGAGTTGCGGCGCAAGGCGGCGCTGAACGTGGTGCAGTGGGCGAAAAACGGCCGGCCGGGGTATTGTGTGGTCCAAGGGACAAAACAACCGGTGGCGGCATGACGTCGGCGGCACGACCGCCGGCCGGTTCACCGGTCGGCAAACGAGGAGACGCGCCAAGATGGCGGGAGTAGTCATCCGCAACGTCGAAAAACGCTTTGGTTCGACCAAGGTGATCCACGGCGTGAACATCCAGATCGACGACGGCGAGTTCGCCGTGCTGGTCGGCCCCAGCGGCTGCGGCAAGACCACGTTGCTGCGGATGATCGCCGGGCTCGAGGAAATCTCCAGCGGCGAGATCGAGATCGGCGGCCGCATCGTCAACAACGTGCAGCCAAAAGAGCGCGACATCGCGATGGTGTTCCAGAACTACGCGCTGTATCCGCACATGACGGTGCGCGCCAACATGGCTTTCAGCCTGATGCTGGCCAACACCGAGAAGACGAAGATCGAGTCGCGGGTGGCGCAGGCGGCCGACATCCTGGGGCTGAAGGACCTGCTCGACCGCTATCCGCGGCAACTGTCCGGCGGCCAGCGCCAGCGCGTCGCCATGGGCCGCGCGATCGTGCGCAACCCGCAGGTGTTCCTGTTCGACGAGCCGCTGTCGAACTTGGATGCCAAGCTGCGCGTGGCCATGCGCACCGAGATCAAGGAACTGCACCAGCGGCTGAAGACCACCTCGGTGTACGTCACGCACGACCAGATCGAGG
>JBFINI010000191.1:0-6365 GCA_041611275.1 Burkholderiaceae bacterium | reverse complement strand
GGCGGTGGCCAAGGTGCTGAAGGCGACCTGGCAGCGCTGCCGGGTGCATTTCATGCGCAACGCCCTGGCGCACGCACCGAAAGGCCAGCGGCAGACGGTTGCCGCCCTGATCCGCACGGCGTTCGCCCAGGAAACCGAGGCCGATGCGCAGCGGCAGTGGCGGGTGGTCGCCGATCAGCTGCGCGAGCGATTGCCGAAGCTGGCCAAGCTGATGGATGAAGCCGAGGCCGACGTGCTGGCCTTCATGACCTTCCCCAAGGCGCATAGGCTGCAAATCCACAGCACGAATCCCCTCGAACGCCTGAACGCCGAGATCAAGCGCAGAACCGATGTCGTGGGCATCTTCCCCAACGAGGCCGCCATCACGCGGCTGATCGGCGCGCTACTGCTGGAGCAAAACGACGAGTGGCAACTGCAGCGCCGCTACATGCAGCTTGAAGGCCTGCACAGCCTGGCCGACAATCCTCCCGCTCGGCTATCGGCCGTGATCAGCTGAGCATCCGTCTTCAGCCTTCGAGGCCTGTGGATTTACACCACTCGAAGGGACACGACCTGGTGCGCAGCCTTGGCCAGATCTTTTGCCCATCCCCGATTTGGCCGCGGCTATGCCGCAATCTGCCTCATCCGTCGGTGCACTGCCCACCAACGCAACGCCGCGACCTACCGTGAGCTCTCCGGCGCAAGCGCAATCGATCAGCGCAATTCTCCGAGCCGCGATTGCCCGGAAGTGACCTTCAACTCGCACGTGCGGTCACGGTGAGCCGGCCATGCCGTCGATCCGACGTACCGCACCACTGACGGAAAGGAGCATCAAATGAACGCTCGAAATCAGTCATGGTTGTTTACTCGGGTGGCTGCGGCAACGGCCCTGCTTGCCTGCGCCAACGCAGCGTCGCTGGCGGCACCGATGAAAATCGAGGCCGTCATCACACCGAAGGCAGATTCCAAACTGGAGTTTGCCGATGGCAGCAAGCGATTCGTGGTTGCGGCACAGCGGGTCGGCAAGGCCGCAGGAACCGGACCACTGGCCGGCGCGACGATGGTCGAATGGGGAATGCATGACGTCAATCCGGCGGAGGGCGCGCACGCCAACGGCTATCTGATCTTTACCGTGGCCAATGGCGACATCGCCTATCTGAAGTACCAGTTCCGCGCAGTTCCCGTGCCCGGTCCGGACGGCAAGCCGCGCTTCGTGGCCAACGGCATCTGGGAAACCGCGGGTGGGACCGGCAAGCTCGGTGGCCTGCGCGGCATTGGTACGGTGGAATTCAATCCGAAAGAGCGGCGCTTCACGCTGGAGGGCGACCTGGCCTCCGGCGACTGAAGCAGCAAATTTCTCATCAGCCTAGCGCGTGCGACTGGCCGGCTTGCACGCTGCGAGCCGGCCGGCCCACGCCCTCGAGGCCACAACGCCTCCGGGAGCAAGAAATGGACTTATCGATGCGCGCGTTGACCCGTCCGACGGGCCTTCTATTAGCGGTTGCTTTGCTGACCACGCCTTGCATTCAGGCCCAGCAGTCCGCGCAGTTGCTCGATCACGAAAGACAGATCGTTGCCGCGCTGCAGAGGCTGCCGGAACCGGAGCTGAAGGCCTACTACCTGCGGTGCTCGCAGGCCGCCATTCAGCGATCGCTCGATGCGAGCGAGAGCGCACTGTGCTCGATCGGCTACGAACTCCTGCTGAACGACACCTTCGGCGGTGACTTCTTCGCGCTCCTGGCCTGGTCGAAAAGCCAGCCCGCCGAATTTGCCGAGACCGCCTTGACGGGTGACAGATAGCGCAATCGCAAGGGGCGTGAAGCAGGCGGCGCGAAACGCTCCGGCTTCCGCGCAATGAGTTGTCGACGCACTTTCGTTCTTGTAGCGGATGGTCTTCGCCTTACGAGACCGCGATGTGCGGTTCTTTCCCGCGGTCGATGCCGAATCCCTGTGGGCGCCTGCCTGCAGAGCTACGCACCCGGACAAGCGCAAGGCGGCAGGCGCCTACGTTGACGCTTGCGCTTTGCGCGCGTAGAAAGCCGCGCCGAGCAGCGGCAGGTCGGCATTGACGACCACGTGCACGGGGCAGGCCCGGGTGGCCGCGGCGAAGCTGCCCTTGTCATTGAAGGCCGCCAGAAATCCCCCGTCGCGCAGCCGTGACAGCAACTTTGGCGCGATGCCGCCCGCAACGTACACGCCGCCACGGGCCAGCACGGCCAGCGCGTGATCGCCGGCGAGCGCGCCGTAACAGTCGATGAACAGATTCACCGCAGCCTCGGCGAGCGGATCGTGCTGCTCCAGCGCACGTTCCGTGATGGCGCGCGCCGGATCGTCAGCGTCGAGCACCTCGCGCGACCCGGGCCCGGCGAGCTGCGGCTGCTGTTCGAGCAGAAACTCGTAGATGTGGGCCTGGCCGGCGCCACAGACCACGTGTTCGACCTCGACCCGTCCGACGCGGGCATGAAGCCACTGCCACAGCGCCGCCTGCTGCGCGTTAACCGGGGCGAACGACATGTGCCCCCCTTCGCCGGACAGCACCGAATCGCCCAGGCAGTAAGCGACTCCAAGGCCGGTGCCGGCACCGATGACCACTCTCGGCCGATCGGCGAGCGGCTCGCCGGCCTGCAGCGTGACGAGATCGTCACCGGATAGCGAATCGATGCCGTAGGCGGCGACGGCGAAGTCGTTCAACAGGTGCACCCGCAGCAGGCCGAAGCGCGCCGCCAGCGCCTTGGCGTCGATGTCCCAGGGCAGGTGGGTGACCTTGACCCGATCGCCGAGCACCGGCCCGGCGATGCCGAAGCAGGCGCCCTCGACGCGAGGCGATTTGCCGGCAGCCTCGGTCAGGTCGGCGAGGAAGCGCGCGAGCAGCTCGGCAAAGGTGGCGAAGTCATGCGAACCATAGCGTTGCCGAAAGGCGCAGGTCGCGCCGTTATAGGCGGCGAGCAGCGTCTTGGTGCCGCCGATATCACCGACGAGAATCATCCTGCTTGACGGGCCACCCGGTGGACCCTCATGCCGCGCAGGCTGGGCCGATTACCGGGACGCATCCATCTATCCGGTCATTCGTCGTCGATCCGTCGCTGTGGAAACCAGCGCGCCAGCAGGCCCGCCGCCCACTCGCGTCCGCCGAGCCCGAAGGCAAGCGCCAACGCCAGAACCACGCCCATGAGGAGAATCAGGAACGTGTTCTGGACCAGATCACCACCGATGCCGAGCTGATCCACGGCAATCAGCACCACGAACACGACGATCGCGTACTGGGCGATTCGCCCGATCATTTCAGCATCGCTGATGCCGATGTTGCGCAGGTAAGTCTGCACCGCATTACCGACGAAGCGACCGAAGTAGCTGCCGACGATGATCACCAGCAAGCCGACCAGCAGCTTAGGCATGAACAGCAGCACGCGGGTCAGCAGGTCGGTGACCTGTGTCAGTCCGAGGCCGTTGAAGGCAATGATCAATGCGATCAGGATGACGACCCAGTACACCACGACGCCGAAAACGTCGGTGGTGTCCTTCTCGGTGCCGCCTTGCTGCAGAAATGAATCGATGCCGGCGCGTTCGGTCAGCACGTGAAAGTTCAGCGCCCGCATCGCCTTGACCAGCGCGAAGCGGATGGCTTTGGCGACCAGCCAGCCGACGACCAGGACCACGATGGCGACCGCCAGCCGCGGCAGGTAAGCGCCGATCTGCACCAGGAAAGCGCGCAGCGGCTCGATGACAACGTCGAAATTGTTCATGTTGGATTCCCTTTTTTCAGGCGCCGGCGGCCAGCCCGGCCAGCACGGTCACGCTCTGCAGCGGCACGCTGACCCAGTCCGGACGGTTGGCAAGTTCATAACGAAGCTCGTAAAGCGCCTTTTCGAGTTCGAACAGCTCGAGCAGCGGCTGCTGCGCGGCAAAGGCTTCCCGGCTCTCATACAGTCCGCTGCCCACCGCTTCCTCCACATAGGCATCGAGGAAGGCGCTGCGCGTTTCCTGCAACCAACTCGCCGCCAGCGGCGCCAGCTTTGCTTCGTCGCCTTCGTGCTGTGTGGCCTGTTGCAGGGCCATCTGGCGCGCATAGTCGAACGAGCGCAGCATGCCGGCCACATCGCGCAGCGCCGAGTGCTTGCGTCGCCGTTCGGACAGCGAGCGCGCGGGCTCGCCCTCGAAGTCGATGATCACGAAGTCGTTGTGGACCAGCAGCACCTGCCCGAGATGGTAGTCACCGTGATAACGGGTCTTGAATCCCTGCGGCGCATGCTGGGCGTAGCGATCGACCCGCTGCATCAGCTTGGGCCCGGCCGCGAAAACCTCGAGCGCCAGCGGCTGCAGCTGTGACGGCAATCGTTCGCGATGCACCGACAACAGGTCCATCGTCGCCAGTGCGTCATCGCGCACTTGCTTGACCCACTGCGGCACGTCGGTCGCCTGCACCGGTTCGGGATCAAAGGCATCGTCGCCGCTGCGCTGGGCCAGCGCAGCGTGCAGCTGCGCAGTGCGCACGCCGAGCGTGCGCATCAGCGTCGCAAAACCATTGCTCGCAGCGGCATCCTGCGGCGCGGCGCCGGCGGCTTCCAGCTCGCGGACCAGAGCGTCGACCGTGAAGGTCCACGCATCGCCCTGGTTGGCCACCTGCGTCTGCAGCAGCGCCAGGGTGCTGACCCTGCCTTCCTTATCGATGTATTCGACATGTCCGGCCACGGGCACGCAGTGCGGAAACTTGGTCACGTCGGTGAGGAAACGGCCGATTTCGAGCTCTGGGTTGAGCCCCTCGCGGACACGGCGATAGGTTTTCAGGAACAGCTTGCGGCCCAGAAGCGCAACGCTGTTGCTGCTCTGGCCGAGCAGCTTCACCGGGCTCAGTTCACTGCGCTTGGCCTTGGCCAGTTCGGCGAAGGACTGCGTCGGCACGAAGCGCACGCGGCCGCCGGAGGCCTTCAGCTCGCGGCCGGCGCCGATCGCGTCGACCACCGCATGGCAGTAGGCGTCGTCGTTCATCGCATCGCCCATCAGCCCGACCGAAGCCTGCTGGCGGACCTTGGCCAGGGCGCCCGGCGCAATGTGCTTGACGCGATCTTCTTCCGTGTCCTCCCAGGCCAGTGCCAGCGGCAGGAAGTAACGCTCCGTCTGCGCCGGCCCGAGCACCTCGGCCAGCGACAGCAGCCAGGTCCGCTTCTCGGCGTCGAGCAAAGCATGCTCTACGATGTGAACACGCTCGATCGGCTCACCCTTGGCAGCAAACCAGCGCTGGCGGGCGACATAGGCAGGCGCCAGTTGTCGCTCGAATTGCGCGCGCAGCTTTTCGGCCATGCCGATTCGCCACGGCACCACGCGGTCGCGGAACAGGCTCGACCAGCCATCGAACAGCACCAGCACCGGCAGCGTTTCGGGCGCCAGGCGCTCCTCATGCCACTCGGGCGCGGGCGTGTCGGTGGTCAGTCGGAACCAGTAAAAGCCGTGGCCGGGCAGGGTCAGGAGATACGGCAGTTCGCCCACCGGCGGAAAGGCGTTGCGGCCCATCATCTCGACCGGCACCCGACCCTTGAAGCGGGCCAGGTCGAGCTCGACCGGCTGCGCCGAACGACTGACGTTGGCCACGCACAGGATCACGTCGTCACCGTGCTCACGAACATACGCCAGCACCTTGCGGTTGCCCGGGTGCAGCAGCGAGAAGGCGCCGCGGCCGAAGGCGGCCGAGGTCTTGCGCACCGCCAGCATGCGTCGGGTCCAGTTCAGCAGCGAACCGGGGGCGCGCGACTGCGCCTCGACGTTGATCGCCTCGAAGCCGTAGACGGGATCCTGGATCGGCGGCAGATAGACCCGCTGCGGATCGGTACGCGAGAATCCGCCGTTGCGGTCCGAAGTCCACTGCATCGGCGTGCGCACACCGTCGCGATCGCCGAGAAAGATGTTGTCGCCCATGCCGATTTCGTCGCCGTAGTAGAGCACCGGCGAGCCCGGCATCGACAGCAGCAGGCTGTTCATCAGCTTGATGCGTTCGCGGTCGTTCTCCATCAGCGGCGCCAGCCTGCGCCGGATGCCGAGATTGATGCGCGAGCGCTTGTCGGCCGCGAACATGTTGTACATGTAATCGCGTTCCTTGCTGGTCACCATCTCGAGCGTCAGCTCGTCATGGTTCCTGAGGAAAATCGCCCACTGGCACGTGTCGGGGATGTCCGGCGTCTGCTGCATGATCTCAACGACGGGGTGGCGGTCCTCCTGGGCGATCGCCATGTACATGCGTGGCATGAGCGGGAAGTGGTACGCCATGTGGCACTCGTCGCCCTCGCCGAAGTACTCGCGAACGTCCTCGGGCCACTGGTTGGCCTCGGCGAGCAGCAGGCGGCCGCTGTAGTGCGCATCGAGCTGCGCCCGGATCTTGCGGATCACGTCGTGCG
>JBFINI010000190.1:0-6367 GCA_041611275.1 Burkholderiaceae bacterium | reverse complement strand
GCACCGCGAAGCCGATGCCTGCCGAGGCGCCCGATGGGCTGAAGATCGCCGTGTTGATGCCGATCAGCCGGCCCGATGAGTCGAGCAGCGGGCCGCCCGAATTGCCGGGGTTGATCGCCGCGTCGGTCTGGATCAGGTGCTCGATGGTTCCGGCCTCGCTCGGCAGCGAGCGGTCAAGCGCCGAGACGATGCCGGTGGTCAGCGTCCAGTCCAGCCCGAACGGGTTGCCGATCGCGAACACCTTCTGCCCGACCTTCAGCCCCGCGCTTTCGCCGATGGGCACCGGTGGCGGCCGCTTGAAGCCGACGCCGATGCGCAGCACCGCGATGTCGTGCGCCGGGCTGGCGCCGACCAGCGCCGCCTTGTAGTCGCGGCCGTCGGCCAGCCGCACGGTGGCTTCGCTGGCGCCCTGGATCACGTGGAAGTTGGTCACCACGTGGCCGTGCTCGTCCCAGATGAAACCGCTGCCGGTGCCGCGCGGCACCGAGAAAATGTTGCGCGTCCACACGTCCTGCACCTGCTGCCGCGTGGAAATGTAGACGACCGAATCGCGCGATCGCTCGAACAGCTCGATCATCGAGCGCTCATCAGCGGCCAGATCGCCGCGCGGTGTGACCAGCCTGGGGGCGGCGTCACGCGCTGACGGATCGAGGCCGGGCGGGCCAAAGGCGCCGGGCCACCAGCGCGTGAAAGCGTAGAGCACTGCGACCGCCAGCAGCAACCACAGCAGCGGCGATGTTCGGCGTTCGTTCATCGCGCCCGCCGCGACAGTCGATCGGCACAGCGATGGGCAAGCGCGCGGAGCGATTTCATTCGAGCCCGGCGCGACGCAAGCGCGCGCGCATGTCGTCGAGTTCCTGCAGCAGGTCGGCGACCAAAGCAGCCAACTCGGGTACTGCGTCGAAATCACGCTCGAGCTGGCGCATCTGCCGCGCGCGCAACAGGTCGCGGCTGCTGAAGCGCCAGGACGCCGGTGACTCGCCGCTGCCGTGCAGGAAACCTTCCTGCACGTGTTCGATCACCCAGTCGGGCTGCACGGCGCAGACACGCGAGAATTCGTCGAGCGTCAGGCAGGCGTCTTCGAGCAGTGCACCGATCAGTGGCTCGTTCATCGGGTCAGGCTCCGTCGGCAGCGCGCGGATCGAACCGCAGTTCGCTCGCCATCGTTTCGTACAGTTCCTTGGCGCGCGCCGTGTCGGCGGCCGGCAGCACCACGCGCACCGTCAGTTCGAGATCGCCGGGTGGATTGCCGGGAATGCCCTTGCCGCGCACCACCAGCTGCCGGCCACTCTGTGCGCCAGCAGGAATGCGCACCTTGAGCGCGCTGCCGTCGGGCAGCGCCACCGGCACCACAGCGCCGAGCGCCGCCTCCCAGGGTGCCACTGGCAGATCGACCAGCAGGTCGCGTCCGCTGACGTGAAAGCGCTTGTGCGGGCGGAAATGCACTTCGAGCAGGAGATCGCCGGGCCGGCCGCCGAGCCCGGGTGCGCCTTGCCCGGCCAGGCGGATCAGCTGTCCCTCGCGCACGCCCTTGGGAATCTGCACGTCGAGCGTGCGCGTCTCGAGCACGACCCGGCCCTGCGCGTCCAGCTTCGGCACGCGCAGGCTGATCTGCCGCGCGGCGCCGCGCCAGGCGTCTTCGAGCTCGAGCAGGATCTTGGCGTGATGGTCGTCGCCGTGTGTCTCGAAGTGCGCGCCGCGGCCGCCAAAGCCACCCTCCGGCCGTTGCCGGCCGCCCATGCGGCCGAACAACTCGGCAAAGAAGTCGCTGAAGTCCGCGGCCTCGCTGCCCGGAAAGCCGCCGGAGAACTCGAAACCGGCGTCCCAGTCCGGCGGCGGGCGGAATTCCTCGCCCGGGCGATGACCGCGGCCAAGCGCATCGTAGGCAGCGCGTTTTTCCGGGTCGGACAAGACCGCATAGGCCTCGTTGACCTCCTTCATGCGCGCTTCGGCGTTGGCTTCCTTGCTCAGGTCGGGGTGGTACTTGCGCGCCAGCCCGCGATAGGCCTTCTTGACCTGATCCGCCGTGGCATTGCGGGCCACACCCAGCGTCTGGTAGTAGTCCTTGTACTGCACTGCGCCGCTCCCAACACTGCTGCCGATGCGTCTGCCGCCAGGGCGAGCGTAAACGTCGCCGCACCGTCCTTACGATTGGGCTGGCGCCGGCCGGATTCAAGCCCGGCGTGACGGGTAACGCTCAGTACTTGAGCCGGGCAAAGTAGGTCTTCTGCGCCGCCTGCCGCGCCTGGCCCAGCGTGTGGATGCCCTGCGCAGCCAAAAGCGGAATCAGTTTGAGCAACACCTCGGCGGTGACGAACGCATCGCCGAGTGCGGTATGGCGGCCGATCACGGCGATGTTGAAGCGCTCGGCGATCGCTTCGAGCTTGTGCGATTCCTGGTTCGGATGCACCACTGCCGACAGGAGCAGCGTGTCGAGCACCGGTTGCTCGAAGCGCACGCCAGTGGCTGCCTCCTTGATCTGCAGAAAGCGCATGTCGAAGGCGGCATTGTGCGCGACCAGCACGGTGTCCTGCGCGTAGGCATGAAACGCCGGCAGCACTTTGTCGATCGTCGGCTGGCCAACGACCATCTCCGGCTCGATGCCGTGGATCGGAATCGTGGCTGTCGGGATGCGGCGCCTGGGATCGATCAGCTGCTCAAAGGATTCGGCGCGCAGCAGCTTGCCGTTGACAAGGCGCACTGCGCCGATCTGGATGATCTCGTCGCCGGCCGACGGATCAAGCCCGGTCGTCTCGGTATCGAACACCGTATAGGCAAGTTCGACCAGACGGCGTTCGTCGAGCGCGCGCATCGACTCATTGACGGCGAAGAGGTCGAAGTCGTAGTACTCGGGCCGGCTGTCGCTGCGCACGAATTCCTCGGACTCCAGTTCGCCGCGGGCGCTGGCCAGCGGCAGCAGGAAGCGGAAGAACGCCTGGTGGCGTACTCGTTCGCGCTCGAACCAGAATTCGCCGCCATGGCGCTGCACCACGTCGCGGACAGTGAGCGGGCTCGTTTCCTCGCCGACCCGCATCGGGTCCATTTCCCAGCTCATCACCGTCTCGGTGCTCATGGCGCGGCCGACCCAGACGAGGTCGAGATGTGCATGTTCGGTATCGGCGGCGCCCAGGCGCAGGCGGATATCGCGCACGTCGTGTTCGTCAACCAGGCGTTCGGCCAGATAGGCAAGCGCCTGCAGCAGCGAGAAGCTGTCCAGGTTCAGCCACAGCGATCCGTCGATGTCGTCGGCGCGCAGGCGAACGTCGAGCTGCGCTTCGATGCGCCGCTGCGCGGCGGCGACCAGGTCGGCGCCGAGCATTTCCTCCAGCGGCCAGCGGGTGGCCAGGCCGCGCGTCGAACGCGAGGCCAGCTCCTGGATGCGGCGGCTCATCGCATTGCTCTCGTCGCGGATGACGCCGAGGAAGCGTTCGCGCGTCGGTGCGTCGAGCTTTGCGTCGTCGAGGATCTCGACTGCGGCCTGCAGGTTGGCGAGCGATCCGCGGCTGGCTTCGGTCAGCTCGTGCAGCAGGCGGTCACGCTCGGACTCCTGCTCGAACGGTCGGGTGATGTTCTCGAGCATCAGCACGAAACCGGCCAGCGGCGCCGCTTGCTCGTCTCCGTCTGCTTCGGCGGCCACACCACGCACCGGCGTCATCTGCACGCGCAGAAGCTGCCCGCTCGCGGTAACGGTGACGAACTGTGCCGACGGATTGGCCACGCCGCGCTGCAGACGCTGCTGCACGCTTTCCAGCGCATGCGCCACCAGCTTGCGATCGAACACGCTGTAGATCGAGCGCCCGAGGCCGAGCAGCTCGGCACCGTCGGCGAGCGTCGGTGCGGCGGAAATCGCGCGGAACTGCAGGCGCGCGCGGTTGTTGTACAGGAGGACGCGGCCGTCGAGATTGCACACGACCACGCTTTGTGTCAGTTCGCTCATCAGCGCCGCCAGCCGGTTGCGCTCCTGCGCGATGTCGCGGCTGGCCTCGGCGACCCGCAGCGCGATGTCGTGCTTCAGGTCGCGGCGCTGCAGGGCGAAATCGTTGATTGCCCGCGTCAGGCCGCGGATTTCGGCGCTGCCCGCGGCGGCCAGCTCACGGTCGACATCGGCGGCGAGCAGGGCGCGGGTCTGTTCGAGCAGGCGCGCCGCCGATGCCACCCAGCGCTGATACAGCAACTGCACGATGAACACCACCGTCCCGATCAGCACCAGCGAGGTCAGCACGACCATCGGTGCGAACGGCGTCAGCACCGTGGCGATCGCCCGGCGTTGATCTTCGCTCATCGCCGAGCCCATCAGCGCCGCGGTGGCAATCAGCCATAGCGCGACCAGCGCCGCCGTTGCCACGGCGGTGATTGCCACGGCGGCCAGCAGCCGCCGGTCACGCCTCACTTCGAGGTCTCCAGCAGTTCGCTGACTTTCTGCACCAGTTCGCGGGTCGAGAACGGCTTGGTCACATACGCGTTGGCACCGACGCCCATGCCCTTGGCGATGTCGGTCTCGCGGCCCTTGGCGGTGAGCATCAGCACCAGCGTGTCCTTCAATGACTCGTCGGCGCGCACTTCCTGGCAGACTTCGAAGCCGCTTTTCTTGGGCATCATCACATCGAGCAGAACCAGCCGCGGGCGTTCACGTCGCAGCACTTCGATCGCCTCCTGGCCGTCGCGTGCGAGGTGAACTTCGTAGCCCTCGCGCTTCATCAGGTACTCGAGCGAGACGAGGATGTTCGGCTCGTCGTCGACGATCAGGATCTTGCAGGTCATTGCTCCTCTCCCCCGCTCCGGCTTCACGGTAAAGCCCGCGGCGGCCCAAACGGCAGGCCGCGCACAGGTCCCGCCTTCAAGGCCGGTGTTGTGCTGGTACTGGAATGCTCGACGATCTGCCGACCGGTCGGCAAGTCCGCATCATTGGCCATCGGACCGCAATGCGGCCGGTCTTGGTGAGCGTGGGTGACTGCCGCTGTCAGGCCCGGCTGCGTGCCGCCGAGGCGTGCGCCTGCCGGCTCAACGCAAAGCTGGCGAACAGCTTGCACCAGATGGTGCTGCCGGCGATCGCGGTCCAGGTGCCGTAGGGCAGGGCAGCCGCCACGACGCCAATGATCACAAAGACGGCAACGGCGCCGGCGATCAGGTTGATCAGCATTTCGTAGGGCGCCCAGCGTGCGGCGTTCGGCGGTGCCTCGCCGCCTTTGAGCGCGACCTCGGAGTAATCTCGCTTGGCGAAGATGCGCCAGGCCCGGCGCAGCCAGATGAAGGCCATTGGAAACAAGGCCAGAAACAGGACCCAGGTCAGCGCGATGCTGATGTCGAAAACCATAGGCGGCTCCTGATGAAAACGGGCCCCGCCGGCGCCGCCGACGAAGCCCTGATTGTCGCAGTCCCGAACGCTTCGGGATGAGCCGACCTTAGTGCGCTCCGTCGACGGCTTTGGAGCCGCGTGGGATTCGCACCGCCTCGACCATGTGCTGGATGTGCTCCGGCGGCTCCTTCGTGACCTTGTCGACGGCGAAAGCCACCGCGAAGTTCACCAGCGCGCCGATTGCGCCGAAGGCCTCCGGCGTGATGCCGAAGAAGCTGTTGGCGCCGCCGATCAGGTCGAGGTACTCGGTGCCCTTGATGAAGAACAGGCCCTTGTGCGCGAACACGTAGAACAGGGTCACGCTCAGGCCCGCGAGCATGCCGGCCATGGCCCCTTCCTTGTTCATCTTCTTGCTGAAGATGCCCATCATGATCGCCGGGAACAGCGAACTGGCCGCAATGCCGAAAGCCAGCGCCACGGTTCCCGCCGCGAACCCGGGTGGATTCAGGCCCAGGTAGCCGGCCACGACGATGGCGATGGCCATCGAGATCTTGCCGGCGAGCAGTTCACTCTTTTCGCTGATGCTCGGGTTGAATACGCCCTTGATCAGGTCGTGTGATACCGCCGCTGAGATCGCCATCAGCAGGCCGGCGGCCGTCGACAGCGCCGCTGCCAGACCGCCGGCGGCAACCAGCGCGATCACCCAATTGGGCAGCAATGCAATTTCCGGATTGGCCAGCACGATGATGTCGGCGTTCACCGACAGTTCGTTGCCCTTCCAGCCGGCTTCGCCGGCCTTCTTCTGCACTTCGGCGTTGCTGGTCTTGTCGTTGTAGTACTGGATGCGGCCGTCGCCGTTCTTGTCCTCGAACTTCAGCAGGCCGGTGGTTTCCCAGCGCTTCATCCAGTCGGGACGCTGCTCGTACTCGATCTGCGACTCCTTCGCGTACGGATCGGCGTTGCTCATCACCACGCCCGGCGTGACGGTGCGGATCAGATTCATCTTGGCCATTGCCGCCACGGCCGGAGCAGTCGTGTACAGGATGGCGATGAAAACCAGGGCCCAGCCTG
>JBFINI010000189.1:0-6384 GCA_041611275.1 Burkholderiaceae bacterium | reverse complement strand
CTGAGGGTCGTGCGCACTGACGGCAGCACGCGCCATGTCGAGGCGACTGGCGCACACGTCATGCTGAGCGGCGGGCCGGCCATCCTGTCGATCTACTTCGACATCACCGAGCGCAAGAATGCCGAGGCGGCGCTGCGCCGTTCCGAGCAGATGCTGTCGCGGCTGTTCGAAGCCTCGCCGGATGCGATCGTGGTCAGCGATCTGGTCTCCAGCCGCGTGATCATGATCAATGGGCGCTTCGAGGCCATGTTCGGCTTCGCGCGCGACGAAATCGTCGGCCGCCGTTCGCTCGACCTTAACCTCTGGGTCGACGCCACCGACCGTCAGCGCCTGGTCGATGTGCTCAGGCGCGACGGCCTCGTGCATGGCGTGCCCGTCAGGCGGCGAACCAAGGACGGGCGCGTGGTGTCGGTCCTGTATTCGGCGGCGCGCATGCAGCTGGACGGCCGCGAATGCTTTGTCGGCACGATGCGCGATATCACCGCGCCTGAGCAGGCACGGCTGCGCCAGGAGGCCATTCTCGCCAACGCCTCGGTCGGGATCGCCTTCACACGCCACCGCATCTTCGAAGTGGTCAATCCGGAGTTCGCGCGGATGTTCGGTTGGATGCCGGGTGCGCTCGTCGGCCAGGCCGGCTCAGTGGTGTGGCCGACGGCGGCCGATTACGCCGAAGTCGGCCGCATCGCCGGCCCGCTGCTGTCGGCCGGCAAGCCGGTTGATTTCGAGCGCCAGATGCGTCGCGCCGACGGCTCCAGTTTCTGGTGTCACGTGCGCGCCCGCGTTGTCGATCCGCGTGATCCGGCCGAGGGCGGCACGATCTGGATCGCCGAGGACATCAGCGAGAAGCGCGCGATCGGGGAGGCGCTGGCCGCGGCCAAAGAGGGCGCGGAAGCGGCGAGCCGTGCGAAGAGCGCGTTCTTGGCCAACATGAGCCACGAAATTCGCACGCCGCTTGCCGGCGTGCTGGGGCTGGCGCGATTGGCGCTGCACAGTACCGACCAGCCGCAGCGCCAGCGCGACTATCTGCGTCGACTGCTCGAAAGCGCCGACGCGCTGGGCATGATCATTTCCGACATCCTCGATCTCTCGAAGATCGAGGCCGGCAAGCTGACAATCGAGAAGGTCGATTTCGAGCTGTCGACGACGCTGGACAGCGCCTGCGCTGCCTACCGCGAGGTCGCGCTCGACAAGGGACTGGCCTTCGATCTGCATGTGGACGACGACGTTGCGACGTATGTGACCGGCGATCCGGTGCGCTTGCGCCAGATCGTGGGCAACTTCGTTTCCAACGCCCTCAAGTTCACCCAGCGCGGCAGCATCGAGGTGCGCGTCAGTGCTTGCGGCGGCGATCGCGTTCGCCTGGCAGTCCGTGACACGGGCATCGGCGTCGATGCGAATGCGCGTGACCGACTTTTCGAACCGTTTGCCCAGGGCGACGAATCGACGACGCGGCGCTTTGGCGGGACCGGGCTGGGCCTGTCGATCTGCCGCAGTCTGGCCACGATGATGGGCGGTGAGGTCGGGTTCAGCAGCGCGACGGGTGCGGGCAGCATGTTCTGGGTCGAGCTGCCGTTGCCGGCGGCGAAGGCCGGCACCCGCGCTGCGGCCGTCTTGAAGGACGACGAGAAGCCGTTGGCCGGGCTGCGCGTGCTGCTGGTCGAAGACAATCCGGTGAACATGCTGATCGCCGAACAGCTGCTGCTGCACTGGGGCGCCGAGGTCACCCAGGCCGCGGACGGGCAACAGGCGATCGAGGCGGTTGAACGGACTGCCGGTGCGTTCGATGTGGTGCTGATGGACGTGCACATGCCCAACATGGGCGGGCACGAGGCGACCGCGGCACTGCGCCGCCGCTACTCGAAGGAGCGGCTTCCGATCATCGCGCTGACCGCGGCCGCATTGGTCAGCGAGCGCGAGCAAAGCCTGGCGGTGGGCATGAATGACTTCATCGCCAAGCCGATCGAGGCCGAGCGCATGATCCAAGTGGTGCTGCGCGCGGCGGCAGCCGGCGGGTCGCGGCTTTCGGCCAGCTGATCTTTAACGGCGTCTCGCCGATCAGCGCGCATCAACCGCCGGTCCAGTCGACGCCGGCCTGGCCGCGCGATGCGGCTCGATCAGCGAGGCGGCACTTCTCCCGCTGCCGGGCGCACAAGGTGTTGGCCGGTCTTCTCGTCCTTGCTCACCGTCAGCAGGCCGCGTGCGACCGCGTCGTCCAGAAGCGCGGCGAAGCCCTTGTAGCCGTGATAGCTCTCGTTGAATTCGGGCCGACGCCGCTTCAGTGCCTGCTTGACCATCGAGGAGTAAATGCGTTCGTCCGAACCGCGCGCCTCGATCAACTCCTCAAGGGTTTCCAGCACCAGGTCGATGGCCGCCTGACGGCGGCGCTCGGCGTCATCGTCGGCGGATGGTTCCGCGCCATCGGCGGCCGCCGACCCGGCCGTCTTCTCGGTCTTCCGGCGCTCATCCTTCTTCTTCTCGGGTCTTTTCGGCGCCTTCTTGGCCGCGCTGCGCTTCTTCGCCTCCTCGACGCGCGCCAGGTCGTCGTAGAAGATGAACTCGTCGCAGTTCTTGATCAGCAGGTCGCTGGTCGAAGCCTTGACGCCGACGCCAATCACGCGCTTGTTGTTCTCGCGCAGCTTGGAGACCAGCGGCGAAAAATCCGAGTCGCCGCTGATCACGACGAAGGTGTCGACATGCGCTTTCGTGTAGCAGAGATCGAGCGCGTCGACGACCATGCGGATGTCGGCCGAGTTCTTGCCGCTCTGGCGCACGTGCGGGATTTCGATCAGCTCGAAGGCTGCCTCGTGCATGCCGGCCTTGTAGCTCTTGTAGCGCTCCCAGTCGCAGTATGCCTTCTTCACCACGATGCTGCCCTTGACCAGCAGCTTCTCGAGCACCGTCTTGACCGAAAACTTGTCGTATTTGGCGTCGGCCACGCCAAGTGCGATGTTCTCGAAATCGCAGAACACCGCCATGTTGCTGATCTCCTGTGCCGCCATCGACTGTTCCCCCCTGCTCTCGGGCAGTGTAGCGGTGGCGCGACCTCAGTCCACCGCCATCAGGCGCAGCGTGCGCGCTGCACGCTCGATGCCGTTGATGATGATCGTCAGCTTGTGTGGTCCCGGGTAGTGCCGGCGGGTCGAAAAGTCGCGGAAGCGGTGCTGGCGTTCGATGCGCAGGGACTCGTGCGCTTCGAGCCTGCGCTCGCCGATCTTGAACACCTTGCGCGAGGTGACGCCATGGGCCTTGGCGAAATCGACCGCGTACTCGAGGCGCAGCCGCGCCGGCTTGCCCTGCAGCAGCCGCAAGTTGAACGCAAAAGGCAGGCTGGCGCCGATGGGCAGGCGCGTGGCGCCCAGGCGCAATCCGGTCACGCGCAGCGTGACCAAGTCATGGTGGCCGAACAGCCGTAGCGCTTCGCGGTGGCCACGCTTGAGCAGCGTGCGGCAGGCATGCTTGAGCAGCGCATCGGTCTGCGCGCTTTCGCCATGCCAGCGTCGCGCCAGGTCGAGCACCAGCGCCGGATGGTCCTTGGCGATGTCGTTCAGATTATTGGCGACCGAGCGGCGAACGTCTTCACTCGGGTCGGCGCGCAGTGCAGTGAGGATCGGCACGATCGGCGTCGGGTCAGCGATCAATGCGGGCAGCCGCATCGCCCACGGCAGGCGCGGCCGGCAGCCTTCGCTGGCCAGCCGGCGTACTTTTTCGTCCTCATGCCGCGCCCAGCGCCGCAGCAGCGCCAGCGTGCGCGCTGGTTCGCGGGCGATGAACGGCCGCACCGCGAATTCGCTCGACGAGTAGCGCGTAAAGTGCTCGAGCGCCGTCATCGAAGCATCAAAATCCTGCTGGCCGAACTGCTCGACGAAGTCCGGAAAGAACATCGCCTCGAAACCGCCGAAGGCTGGCGCCGCCTGCATCAGGATCGCCAGCTGCCGTCGGTACGTGCCTGGCAGGTGTTGCTGCAGCGCCTGCGCGATCCGATGCATGCGCGCCTTGAGTTCCAGTTCTGCCCAGCCCTGGTCGAGCACGCTGCGCCTGAACGCGGCGATGTCGAAATCGGGTGTCGCCGCGCGCATGGCGCCGGCCACCTGGTCGATGTAGGCGCGCGTGTAGCGGTGCTTGAGCAGTTCGGCCATGGCGCAGCCGGCGCTAATGTCAGAGTGGAATCTTCGGTTGGAACTTGCTGCGCTTCACGGCGAAGAAGCTGCGCACGTTGCGCACGTTGGCCTGCGCGGTCAGCACGCGGTGGGCAAACACGTGGTAGGCGGCCACGTCCGGGACGAACACGATCAGCACGAAGTCCGGACCAGAGGCCACGCGGTAGCACTGCTGAACCTCGTTGACGGCGGCAACATGACGCTCGAAGGCGTCGAGCGCTTCGGCGGTCTGGTGTTCGAGACTGACTTCGACGATCACGTTCAACCCGGCACCGATCGCCTGCGCATTGACGATGGCGATCCGCCGTTCGATCACGCCCGCTTCGACCAGCCGGCGCACGCGCCGCAGGCTGGTCGCCGGCGATACATGCGCGCGGCCGGCCAGTTCGTCGTTGGTCAGGGCGCTGTCGGCCTGCAGCAGTTCGAGCAGGCGTCGATCGGTGGCGTCGAGCAGCAGGGGCGGAATGGGTTGCGTCATGCGGTCGGGCTGAGGCATCGCCGGCAGAGCGGGTCGGCCCCCAGTCTTCAGGTTCGCTCGTGGATCGGCACCATCAGGCGATCGGATTAAGAAATTTTCTTGCAGACATGTCGGCGCACGCAAGATTCTTCCGTTTGCGCTGGATCAATGCAAGCCTATGTCGATCGCTTGCGCGTAGTCTCCTGCTTCATCGCGCGAATGCGGGAGCTTGTGATGTGTGGAATCGTCGGTGCAGTGGCGCAGCGAAACATCGTCCCGATGCTGGTCGAAGGTCTGCGCCGGCTTGAATACCGCGGCTACGACTCCTGCGGCGTGGCGGTGCATGCCGACGGCATGCTCAAGCGCGCCCGCAGTGTGTCGCGGGTGGCCGAGCTCGATGCGCAGACGGCGCAGTTTCCGGGCTTCACCGGCATCGCGCACACGCGCTGGGCCACGCACGGCGCACCGACGACGAGCAACGCCCACCCACATTTTTCCGCCGGACCGGGCGCGTCGAAGAAGGGCGCGCGCATCGCGCTGGTGCACAACGGCATCATCGAGAACTACGAGGAACTGCGCAATAAGCTGACTGCCGCCGGCTACGTCTTCGACAGCCAGACCGACACTGAAGTCATCGCGCACCTCGTCGACCAGTGCTACGACGGTGACCTGCCCGATGCCGTGCATCGGGCGGTGCGCCAGCTGCACGGAGCCTATGCGATCGCGGTGTTCTGCCTCGAGGAGCCGCACCGCGTGGTTGGCGCGCGGGCCGGCAGCCCGCTGGTGGTCGGGCTCGGCCGCAACGAGAACTTCCTTGCCTCCGATGCACTGGCCCTGGCCGGCAGCACCGACCAGATCGTCTATCTCGAGGAAGGCGACGTTGTCGACCTGCAGCTATCGAGGGTGTGGATCGTCGATGCCGAAGGACGCCCGGTCGAGCGGCCAGCGCGCACGGTGGCGGCGTTTTCGACCGCGGTCGAATTGGGCCCGTACCGGCACTTCATGCAGAAGGAGATCTTCGAGCAGCCGCGCGCGCTCGCCGACACCGTCGGCGATATCGGTGAGACCAGCGAAATCGGGCCACGGCTGTTCGGCGAGGCGGCGGTCGAGGTGCTGCCGCGGATCGACAAGGTGCTGATTCTCGCCTGCGGCACCAGTTTTTACGCCGGCTGCACCGCGCGCTATTGGCTCGAGGCGATCGCCGGCGTGCCGGTCACCGTGGAGATTGCCAGCGAATATCGCTACCGCACGTCGGTCCCTGACCCGAACGCGCTGGTGGTGGTCGTGTCACAGTCGGGAGAGACGGCCGACACGCTGGCCGCGCTCAAGCACGCCAAGAGCCTCGGCATGAACCGCACCCTGGCGGTATGCAATGTCGCCACCAGCGCGATGGTGCGCGAGACTGCGATGCAGTTCATCACCCGCGCCGGCGTCGAGATCGGCGTGGCCTCGACCAAGGCCTTCACCACGCAGCTGGCAGCGCTATATCTGCTGGCCAAGAGCATCGCCAAGGCGCGCGGAAAGCTCAGCGAGGAGCGGGAGCAACTGGCGATCCGCCGGCTGCGCCATCTGCCGGTGGCGGTGCAAAGCGTGCTGGCGCTCGAGCCGCACATCATGGCCTGGAGCGAAACCTTCGCGCGCAAGGAAAACGCGCTGTTCCTCGGCCGCGGCCTGCACTACCCGATCGCGCTCGAAGGCGCGCTGAAGCTGAAGGAGATCAGCTACATCCACGCCGAGGCCTATCCGGCCGGCGAACTGAAACATGGCCCG